>NZ_JACHDI010000031.1:0-74799 GCF_014201025.1 Paraburkholderia sp. MM5384-R2 | reverse complement strand
GCCCATTCCATTCCTCGTTTAGTGCGCGACGCCCCTCGCAATCTCACGCCACATAGCTCGCGATGACAAACCTAATTTAGACCGGGACGTAACAACAGGTGCGCCCGTAATGGGCGAAACACTGGCGAAAAGCCCGCGCAAAGCGCCTGCGGCGCGACAAAACGAACCGGAATGACCATCTTCATTCGTGATTCGGAAAGTTTACGCATGTGCCATCTCAATCAGCCGCGTTTACACGGCTTGATCAGCATTGCCTTAAATCCGACATTCTTCGCGCCGTATGCTTTCGGGATCAGCGCTGGCGAATGTTCATTGCGGGGCAGCGACTCGTTATAGCGTCAGCCGTCACCAGTCGGGTTGAATGAGGGATTAACTTATGGGCCAGACTGCTGAAAATGCGCCCTTGCTACATCGATGTAATTTGCCCTATGAATGTGGCGCGGGCAACCAGTGTTTTCAGCGCCCACTGGTTAGGCGCGCGGAAGCCGTGCATTTCATGATGGCGCCCCAATAATTTGAGGCTTTGGAATGCCCACTCTGCACAGGAACTACAGCCTCTCGTGCGCAGGGTGGTGACTCGCGTCCTGACGTGGCCAAAAGTGCAGACTTGTTTGTGTTCTCGGACCGATCGTCAGCCCAAAGAAAAGCCTGCACTTACCACGCGCAGGCGGCGTTCTGAGGCTTTACAAAAGCTCAGGCTTTTTTGAGTGTCCAGAATAGGTATCGACATACAGAAAGTCCGCATTTTCGGAGCAACGCTCTAAACTGAACCGCCCCGGATTTGGTGGAGGCTCCCACTCTTGAGAAAAATGGTATGGGCGACACGGGCGAGATCGTGAGCAAACCAATCAAACGTGCAGCGTTACTCGAACATTTTGCGAACCGGTTGCCTTGCCTTATCGGCATGGAAGCGTGCGGAGGTGCGCACCACTGGGCGCGGACACTGGTGAAGATGGGCATCAGGTCAAGTTGATGCCAGGAGAATTCGTGAAGGCATTCAACATCCGAAACAAAAACGACGCAGCGGACGCCCGGGCGATCTGGCTTGCTGTGCAGCAGCCTGGCAAGGCCGTTGCGGTGAAAACTGAAATGCAGCAGGCAATGCTGGCGCTGCATCGCATGCGCGAGCAACTTGTGAAGTTCCGGACCATGCAAATCAACGGCTTGCGCGGACTGCTAACCGAGTACGGCGAAGTTACGGCTAAAGGACGGGCGTCGGTGCCGAAGCAGACCGGTTCGGTTGGCAAGGTAAACCTTCACGGCATAAGTAAGCGCGGCGAGACATATTTGCGAACGCTGCCAATCCACGGTGCACGCAGTGTGTTGATAAATGCAAAAGAACCAGGCGCGTGGGTCGAGCAGCTGAAAAAGCGGCGGCATCCGAACGTGGTGATTGTCGCACTGGCAAACAGAATGGCGCGGACGATCTGGGCGGTACTAGCCAATGATCGTCCGTACCAGAAGGGATACGCGAGCATACATTCAGCGGAAGTGGGAAACGTCTCGTAAGAAATTGACTCCGTTGAAGTGGAGCGTCGAAGCTTGCGTTGGCAATCGAGAGTGATGGCAACACATGTCGCACCGTGATTCGCTAAACCTGAATGGCTCCAAGAGCTCCGAGCTCGTGAGAAAAATGAGGTGCGCACGATTCCCGGGGCGGTTCACCGGTGCGCTTGACGTGACTCCCCACTTGCGCATCTGGATTGCTGTTCGTACGTCAACTCTTTCGTCGACTCTGCGTCCGGAACTCGGTAGGCGACATCGAGAGCTCTTTACGGAAAAGCTTCGACAGTCTCTCTCCGTTGCTAAGACCGGTTCTGCGAGCGATCTTGTCCACCGGAAGATCGCTGCTGGCGAGCAGCTTGCACGTAAGATCGAGCCGCGCACCAAGAAGGTACTTTGAAGGCGTAACACCGAGCTCCCGTTTGAACAGACGCAGGAAATTGCGCTCACTCATCGAAGACGTGCGCGCCGCATCGCCCACCGATATGGGCTTCGCGCAGTTCTGGACGATCCAACGCGCCGACGCACGTGCTTTCTCGGCGAGCGTCTTTGCATCCATCTCGCCGAACGCGGGGGCCAATGTACGCCCGCCATCCGAACCGAGACGGTCCGCCACGCGCGCGGCCAACTCCGCTCCCAGATCCATCTTGAGCAGTGCGAGCGAGGTCGCCAAAGCCTGATCGCGATCATGCTCCGCAGCGCTCGCGGATAACGATCGGAGACGGATCTCATGCTTCATCGAAGGCCAATCGCACCGCGCCATGCCGGCAGCCGACAAAACCATGTGCCCATTCCCGATCGCGGTGACACTGACGCCTCTTGCACAAACCAGTCGCAACAGATCAATGAGGTTGTCGTCGACGGAGGCGTGCGCAACACCACTTCCGCTGGGAACGAAGATGTTGTCGAGACGATCGAAATCGCGCGTGGAAAAATGCTCTGTCCAAACCATCATCGATGACGAGCACACAACCCCTCCACCGCGAGCCGAGATGAGGTTCACGCGATATGTCACGGAATGATTCGAACTTTGTGATTGTAATTCATTAGCGACATGCAGAGCTTCGGCGAGCGTACCGGCGTCCAGCAACGAAAATCCGTCATACAAAATAATCGCCACGTGCTTCACGATTGTCGAACACTGAACAGACCGAATGTCCTGTCTCGGACAATCAAGCGGTGCCAGCGCGTCAGATAAGATTGGCGTCATGCGGCCTCCAGTTCGGCAGGTTTCTATTCGTCACACGGAAAGAAGACAGGATTTCCATATGTCGTCGGACTTCGATTCTCTCGTTTTCAGATTTATCCTTGCCGTTTTAATCGACAAGGTTTTCAGGCGAGAAAAATACGTTGCCAAAGGGCGGTGGTGCGAGCCCGGCATCCAGATCGCGGCGCGCGATAAAAACGACTGTCAGCGGAAAATGTAGCGGCCTTGCCTCAATGTCGAGATGCAAGGTGTCCGCTTCAAAATAGCGGAGGCGTCACTGCAATATGGGCAGCAACCCCGGTAATCAGAACGAAAATAGTAATAACAAGCATCGACTTCCCGTTTCGTATAACGATATCGGGAGTCTGCGCCTGATGCGAATCAGCGAGTTCCCATATATCGGTATTCCTGGTTCAAGCGTATTCTTCATATAGTAGACCTTGAAGATAAACTGGAGAGATAATGAGAAGTTGTGCCATGTAAATATCGTTACACGCCATAACTTACCGCGTGAAAAAAATCCCACCAGTTACTTTCAACCTTTATCGGCCGGACGGGGCTAAGTTTTGACTTAATGAAACTACGGCGCGTTGAACTGGCCGCATACCTTGGTGAATTAGTAGGGAAGGTCTGCAAAAGTCTAGGTGCTGACGTCTGGATGGACGAAAAGCGCTGCAAGGCGAAGCCGCTTCAGATCTGGTCCCGGCTAATACATCTGATTGAATCATTCATGCCCATGGCTTCACCGAGTCTCGTGACCGCAACCATACAAATCCGGTCTCCGGCCTCTTCAAGCGTGATGGTCTGTTCTTTGTAGGCCAGTGCGATCGCCTCCACTGCACGCATAAAGAACTCCGACTCCTCATCCGTCCAGTCTACGGGAAGGTCAGCACTAAGCCCTTCTGAATTCATCCCTGCCTCCTTAGGATACTTGTGAGGCTTACGAAGCAAGCTGGATCTCGCTCATTTGCGCTAGCACCGGATCCGAAGACTGTTAAGTGGGCCTACGTCGTCGCGCGGTCTCCGAGGTCTCGTTTGCCGAGAACTGAGCTGCGAAGCCGTGCTTCAAACTGGAGAAGAATCGTTTCTTTCGAGAAATTGGATGCGGCGTATTGCCGTCCGAGGGTGCCAAGGCGCTCACGAAGCGACGGGTCGTCGGCGAGACGAAGGATGGCGTGTGACAATGCCGTGAAAGAGCCGGGCTCGACCGCGACGCCGACCGAGTTGATGACGCTCCATAACTCGGTACCTTCATTCGCGGTCGCAATTACCGGTCGGCTGCTCGACAGCATTGGGCCAAGCTTCGAAGGCATGACGAGATCCGCGGCGCCCGCAAGCTGTGGAAGGACGTGTATGTCCGCAAGCGATAGCAATTCATTGAACCGCTCTTTAGGTTGCAGCCCGAGAAACTTGACGTTCGGTACGTCACGGGCCTTTTCGAGCAGGACATCTTTTGCTGGTCCAGCACCACAGATCAGGAACATGATGTCCGCGCGCCACGTGAGAAGCTTTGCAGCGTCGACAATGATTTCCAGACCTTGCTTAAGTCCGAGATTGCCTGAGTAGAGGACGACCAGCGCTCCGTGGCCGATGGTGAGCTGTGCGCGATAGGGGTTGTCCGTGCTGTTTGGATGCGCGTGTTGAGTATCGACCCAGTTGGGAAAGGTGAAAGCTTTTTCCGAGGAGACGCCCTTCTGCACGGCGAGCCGTGTCATCGCTGCGGAGGGTGTCGAGACGACGTCCGCGCGTGACATCAACCATCTTTCCACGCGCAAAGCCAGCTTTCTTGCGACATGGCCTTTCAGTATGCCCAGTCGAAACGCTGCGTCGACTTCGTAGTCCTGTACATGAAGCCAACATGAGGCGCTGGCGACGCGGGCGGCGAACAACGCGACGGGAGACGCGAACAAAGGTGGCTCAACGAGCCACACGGCGTGCGGACGCCACGCGATCTGCCATAGGGCGGCCGGACTCGCGAAGACCGCGAAGCTCATCAGATGTAGCACGCGCTTCAGACCCGACGGGCGCTTGGGGCACCAGAAGGGAACGCGTATGACGGAAACGTTGTTGATTTGCTCAGTCGAGTACGTCAACGCGTTATAGCCAGCCTTGATGCGCCACTCAGGATAGTATGGAGACGCGGTTATCACGCGTATCGTGTGCCCCTGTAATGCGAGCCACTCCGCAAGCTCCGCGGAGTACTTTCCCACCCCTGTCACCTCTGGGGCATAGTTGAGCGAGATTATCAGCACTTTCATTGAGCAATCCACATCCTGGGAAAAAGAAGATCAAGTCTGCGTTGGGCACGGGAACGTACGACCCATGCGTTCGGACTCTGATGGAGGCTATCGATCCGTGGCTTGCTCGCAGTCGCATTCGTATTCGCGTTGTGTCAAAGCTGCGCGTTCGCCTTCTTGATTCGAAGATCGCAGATATCCAACTGCCCGGTCGGACAAATGCTTGTCGTGCCTCGCCTAGATGGGCTTCGCCAGCGAGGACATGTGATCGCAAGTCGTGTGGGCGCAGGAGGCCTGGTGCCGGTCTCTTGCCACTCGCGGTGGGCGAAAGCCGACAACTTCTTGCCAATTTCCGTCTTGACCGGGGGCGTCAAGGCGCGGCGCTTATATTCCTTTCACGTCGACGAGATTCAAGTTCGCCAGATGCGATCGCGTGAACACGCTGTGCTAACCCATCCAGTGCTCGGTATACAGCGGCCTAAGCGGAGAGTTCGTACAACCATGCCATGGATACTGACACGGTTAATCTGGCGGACTACGCACAGACCTTACCAAGGAACTGACGTCTTATCGCCGCGGTAACGCTGATCGTGGGTAGAACATTCTCGTCATTCAATTCAAGGCGCGGGCTTGACCAGCATTTAGCGGGAGCTAATCGTGCAAAGCGTTCAGTTGACCGGGACTCCCATCGTACTTTCGAGATTCATATTCGGCACCGCCAGTCTTTTCAACAGTGGCTCCGAAAAAGCAAGACGACGACTATTATTCTCTGCGGTGGACGCCGGGTTCACCCATTTCGACACGGCCCCCTACTATGGCTTTGGCTTGGCCGAGCGCGATCTTGGCCACGTTCTCAAAGCACGACCGGAGGTCACTGTCACCACCAAAGTCGGTATCTATTCGCCCGGCGGCGAGGAGCAAAGCGGAGCCGCTGTTTTTGTTCGCAAGGCGACAGGGCGCTTCATCAAGACCATCTCGGGTCCAACGGTGGATTTCTCAGTCGCCCGAGCGAAGAGAACACTCGAGGGCAGTTTGCGTCGTCTGAAACGTGACTCTATCGACATCTACGCGCTGCACGAGCCTGAACTTTCCCTGCTCAATACTGATGAATGGTTGAAATGGCTCGAGAGGCTCCTACGCGACGGAACGGTCCGTACTTTCGGCCTCGCGCTAACTACGGATAAGGTCGAACCGTTCCTCGCTGCCGGCTCGGAACTGACCCGCTTCATTCAGGTCCACGACAGTCTCACCGGTCGCGAGGCTGACGTACTGACCTGCTACCGCAAGCCCTTCCAGATCACTTATGGTTATGTCTCCGCGTCCCGCAAGGAGGGGTCGCCGCTGTCCGTGACAGAGGTTCTGCGTCGGGCACTACTTCGCAATACCAATGGCGCAATCATCGTGAGCACGAAGCAGTTGGCCAGGCTGCAGCAATATGCCCGGCTCGTGGAGGAAACGGCCGATGCTCAATGACCTGGGCGGGCAGGGCGCGATTTCGCGGGCAGCCGATTTCATAGTCATCGGCGCGGGAACCGTCGGCCTACCGATCAGCGTACTACTGGCGCGGAAGACAGGCGCAACCGTCATCTGTCTGGAAACCGGCGGATTGCGCCAGGAAGAGGACACGCATCCGCTCAATGAAGTCGTCCAGCAGGGGATGTTCTACAAGGGTGCCTCGCACGGACGTTTCCGATGCTTGGGCGGTACCTCGATGCGATGGGGCGGTGCCCTCATTCCCTTCCAAAACTCTGATCTCTGCAATGCCCACTGGCCGATCTCACTCGATGAACTAACCCCTTTCATCGGTGACGTCGAGCGGCTATTCTCCCTGGAACCGGGCCCGTATTCCGACGTCTCCTTTCCGTTCGAGCTCGGTGGGACCCATGTCAATCGTCTCGCCAAGTGGCCAGAATTCCGGAAGCGCAATGTAGCGGCGTTGTTGGACGCTGACGTCGCTGCGGCAGCCAACCTTCAGGTCTGGTTGAATGCCCATGTCGTCAAAATCAAAACTCAGACTGAAGGCGTCCGACTGGAAGCGGTATCGCCAAATGGTGACAGGCTAGCTATTTCGGGGAGGAAGCTCATCGTCGCCGCTGGCGCGATCGAAACAACCCGTCTGGCATTGCTAATCGACCGTCAGAACAATGGAGCCGTCTCGGCCCTTACGTCTGTGCTCGGTCATAACTTCACGGATCATATTTCCGCAGAAGTAGCGGAAATCGTCGCCTCCGAAAGCGCTTTGCTAAATAAGATCGTCGGCTTTCGATTCGGCGCCGCCGGTTCAATGCGCAATATTCGTTTCGAGCTAGCGCCACAAGCGGAGGCGCGGCGGCATCTGCCGCCAGGTTTCTGCCACATCGGGTTCGAGGTTGAGAAACCCGGTGGCTTTGATGTGCTACGGGAGATATTCCGGAATGTACAGCGTCGTAAGTCACCGCCGCCACGAGTAATGTTCGATTTGATTGCGAATACCCCCTGGCTTGCGCGCGCCATGTGGTGGAGGCTCGTGAACAAACGTCTACTGTTTCCCGCCCACTCGCGCCTGATTGTCCATGCGGTGGTTGAGCAGCTTCCATCTCCCAACAATCGTATCACTCTCAGCGATACGTGCTGCGACCGCTTCGGCTTGCCACTCGCTGAGATCAACTGGAGGTTGTCCACGGAAGACAAAGAAAACGTAATCGAGACATCGGAACTATTTAAAAGAACTTGGAGAACGAGCAAATTCGCCTCGCTTGGCGTATGGAAATCGATCGAGCCACAGCAAATCTGGGCCAACATCGATAACGCAGAAGGCATCTTCCATCCCACAGGTTCGACTCGCATGGGTGCTTGCCCCGCCGATGGCGTGGTGGACAAAAACCTCAACCTCTTCGGTGTCGCGAATGTCCAGCTGCTTGCCACATCAGTCTTGCCGACGGGAGGTGGGGCGAATCCGACTATGATGCTCCTGCTGCTGGGGATGCGATGTGTCAATCAGCACGCTGCCGGCAGCACCCCGCCAAAAGCTTGATGCTTTCCGCCAACCGCGGGTATTGAGCCGTGTGGACGCTACGATGGTCCGTTGAGAGAGGAGTCTATGCCTAAAGATGCAATCAACCGGGAAGGCGTTCGTCCGAGCATAATCCTGAAAGGCGTGAATTCGAGACAGGGACCTTCATTTTCGTTGTCGAACAGATTTCTGAGGGTTCTTTGGGGCGTCATCTACATCGTTTTCTTCGTGCCGACGCCGCGTGTCTTTCATGCGTGGCGTCGCTGGATTCTGCGACTATTCGGGGCCACTATAGGCGCAGGAGTTCACGTCTATCCGCGTGTGCGCATCTGGGCGCCATGGAATCTTTCGATCGGCGACTTTACAGGCGTTGCCAATGGAGTGAACTTGTATTCCATCGAACGCATCACGTTAGGTGAGCGTTGCACGATATCGCAGGGCGCGCAGCTCTGTACAGGAAGTCACGACTACAACCATCCGACGTTTCAGCTAACTGCAAAGCCGATTATTGTCGGATCGGACGCGTGGGTGTGCTCTGAAGTCTTCGTTTGCCCTGGCATTCATATCGCGCCGGGAGCGGTTGTAGGCGCGCGATCAGTGGTAACGCGGAGTCTGCTGGATGAGTGGACTGTGTATGCCGGCATGCCAGCAAGGAAGATTTCTCTTAGAGTCAAGCATGGAGAGCCCAATGAGCAATGTGTCTGTACTAGTGCTGACGAAGAATGAAGAACAGGATTTGCCTGGTTGTCTTGAGACCGTCATCGGGTGGTCCGACGACATCCACGTATTTGATTCGCTCAGCACAGACGGGACCGTCGCGTACGCTCGCTCGCTATGCGCGAACGTGATCTCCAGACCATTCGACGACTGGTCCACTCACCAGAACTGGGGATTGAAAAACATCCCATTCAAGCACGAATGGGTGCTGTATCTGGATGCCGACGAGCGCGTTCCCCCATTGCTCCAACCGGAGATTGAAATGGCGGTCTCGAACGCCGGCGATGCGGTGGCGTTTCAGATTAGACGCCGCGACTTCTTCAATGACAGGTGGCTCAGGCACGTGCAGGCTTCACCGTACTTCGTTCGGCTTTTCAGGCCCCAGCATATCCACTATGAACGGCTCGTCAATCCCGTCACCGTGGTGGATGGCAAGACTGGCCGGCTCGACGGCTATCTCGATCACTTCCCTTTCAGCAAGGGGCTATCGCACTGGCTTTCACGGCATAACGCCTACAGTTCGCTGGAAGCGGATCAGTTCCTTCGCAATAAGGCGAACGGCAACAAGTTCAGCCTTTCCAAGGCGCTGTTTGCGGCCGATTTCCAGACTCGCCGCTATCATCAAAAGCGCCTGTTCTACCAACTTCCATGCCGCCCGGTGATCAAGTTCGTTCTACTTTACTTGGTCCGTCGAGGCTTCCTCGACGGACACCCGGGCTTGGTGTATGCGACGCTGCAGTCGGTCTATGAGTACTTCATCGTTCTGAAAGTCAGGGAGAAGATGAGGGCGGCGAGAACGCAAGTCGATCGCCCTACATTAAGCGAAGAATTGAAGAGTTGAACCGCGCATGCGCGTTATGATGAATGTCAGTGTGAGCCGGAGATCCCGCCTTGAGAACCCTTCACATTATCTCGTCAATCGAGCGAAGATATGGTGGTCCTGCTGAGGCGCTCAAACGGCTCGCGACGGAGCTCCGGCTTTCCGGACACACTACCGACATTGTCTGTCTTGACTCATCTATTGATGCTGACAAATCGGACGACAATGCTTTCGATCTGGTTGTCAGGCTAGGCCACCACGCTGGCAAATACGCGCTCAACTTCAGGCTTGTTGGGTGGCTGACACAGCATGCGAACAAGTACGATGCAATTATCGTAGACGGCATATGGCAGTTCCACAGCGCGGCGGCCGTTCTTTCGCTTCTTCCGAAAAAGATCCCATATTTCGTGATGCCGCACGGCATGCTCGATCCATGGTTCAACATCGGCCGCCCGTTGAAACATGCCAAGAAGCTAGTCTATTGGATATTTGTGGAGCGTCATGTCATCAGCAATGCGAAGGGGGTTCTCTTCACCACCGACAGTGAGCGCGAACTGGCGCGCCTGGCGTTTCCGCTGTACAGGGCGAAGGAGCTGATGATGATGATTGGCACGGCACCGCCACCTTCGACGGAAAACTTGGACGTTGCGCAGCGGCATTCGCTAGCGACGCCGGGCAAGATTATCCTCTTTCTCGGGCGAATTCACGAGAAGAAGGGCTGCGACTTGCTAATCCAGTCGTTTCGCGATCTCCAGAACTTGAGCACCGACTATCGCCTCGTCGTCGCAGGCCCCGATGATCATGGACTCGGGGCGAGATTGCGTCGCGAGGCCGTGCGGCTCGGCATCGCGGATCGTGTCAGCTGGCCTGGCATGGTAACGGGGGCGCACAAGTGGTCCCTGCTGCGCGCTGCCGACGTCATGGTTTTGCCCTCGCATCAGGAAAACTTCGGCGTGGTGGTGGCCGAAGCACTAGCGTGCGGCGTGCCGGTGCTCTTGACCGACAAGGTCGGAATCTGGCAGGAGGTCGTTGCCGATGGAGCCGGGTTCGTGGACGACGACACGCGAGAGGGTATCACCCGCCTTCTGACGCAATGGGCAATGCTGCCGGACGACGAGAAGGTTGCGATGCAATGTTCGGCAAAGCAGTGTTTCAACAATCGGTTTCATATCTCCAGAGTCGCGCAGAACTATATCGCGTTGATGAGCAAGCAGGTAGCGTAAGCATTTCTGCTTTAACACACGCGTGCAGGATGGCTGTCGCAGGAAGTTGAGTTCGTCAGCGCGATTTTCGCTCAACCGTTGCTGCCCCTTCCAGGACATCTCATTCGCGGAAGAGCAGCGTCAGAGGATCACACGCTCCAATGCCGCTTGCAGATAATTTTTTCGTGCGTGCACCGGTCTCCATCCTGCGGCTCTGTTTTCGTCGCTTGCCGTTTGGTATCGGAGCCTCGGAAGGGCGCGACAGGGATCGCTATGTGCGCGCCGCGCGTTCCGCTGCATGCAATGCGGTGAGTGCCGCGATGGGCTTTGCGGTAGTGCTGCTCTCGGTCTCTTTAACGCTTCCGTATCTCGGGCAAGAGCGCTTTGGCATCTGGATGACAATATCAAGCCTCGCAGTGATGTTGTCGGTGCTTGACCTTGGCGTGGCGAATGGCCTCGTCAACCTGGTTGCGGACGCGAAAACGAGCGGCGATCAAGAGAAACTGCAGACGATTGCGACTCGCGGCGTACTGCTGCTCGTGGTGATCGGCGCAGCCGCTGGGGCTGTGCTCGTTGGTGGCGTGAGGTTGCTGGACTTCCAAAGGCTGCTCAAGATCGAATCGGCAGACGTCACAAGAGAAGCGGTAGAGTCAACCGTGGTTTTCGTCACGCTGTTTTGCGTGAACATCCCACTAAGCGGCGTGAGAAAGGTTTTTTATGGTCTTCAGCGAGCATGGGAGCCACATATCGCTGCTGCGATCGGATACTTTTTCTCGCTACCGCTTCTTTATCTCTGCAACCGCTATCGCGCACCGTTGCCGTATCTCGTGCTTTCTACCTATGGCATGCAGGTCGGCACGACGTTGATTCTCGTTTGGCGTCTTCGCCGGGAGCGGATTTTTCGCGTTCATCGCGGCATATGGCTGGGAACGGGGTGGCAAGACTCGAGGCTGCTACTGCGGACGAGCGGCATGTTCCTTATTCTTCAACTTGGCATGATATGCGGCAGCGCATGCGATCCCCTGATCGTTTCAAACATTCTCGGCGCGAAGGAAGTGGCGCGACTGGCCGTTGCGCAGCGGTTGTTCCAGGCGATCACCGTCGGGATGGCCATGCTGTCGGGGCCGCTCTGGGGTCTCTATGCCGACGCACACTCGCGCGGTGAGAAGATGTTCATCAGGCACACGCTGAAGGTGTCCATGGGCGTCACGGGCGGCATCGCGGTGCTGACAAGCGCGCTGATTCTGGCAGCTTCCCCCTGGCTTCTGAAGGTTTGGACGGGCAATCACCTGGCTGTACCTTTCCCATTGCTGTGCGCGGCGGGGATGCTGGCGGTGGTCGAAGCAATGGGAAACGCTTTCACCATCTTTTTGAATGGAATGAGCGAATTACGCCCCCAGTTGCTTGCCGTGCTGATCTTTAGCGCGGTATCCATTCCGCTCAAGGTATGTCTGCTCTTGAAGTTCGGCACAGTGGAATGGGTGGTCTGGTCGTCCATCATTGCGAGCATCATCGCCGACTATGGCGTCTATATCGGCCTCTGCAGGAAGCAGATTCTTGCGCACGCGTCGCTCGGTCCGCTTTCGTGACTCTCACACCCACCTTCTGAACGTATGGCCGACTTCCAGGAAAAGGTGCGGTTGGCGGGGGACGCGCTCAAAAACAGACGTGGAGCCTTGAGGAGAATCATGGCCGCCTGCTTCGGCCTGTCTGGCGCATCTGCACAAGCGGCGCAGCGGCAGGCATCGGGACTGCAGCCGTCGCACACGCAGAGCGGTTCGACCTCGATGCAGCCCGTGAGCGACTTGTCGCCCGACGACAGGGTGATAGTCACCAGGTCTTCGCTCGCATACACCGAAATCCGACACCTCGCTGAGTTTGTGCTTGCGCAAGGTCCGATTCAGGGCTACGCCAGCTTGCGTGAGTACGGCGGACCGCTTACGAGACTGCTCGTTTTTCAGCACGCTGCGGGCGAACGCGATTTGGATGCTGCATATTATTGGCTCGATCCTACCGACGTCTCGAGCCGGGACAATGGTGGCACAGTGCTGGTTTCGAAGAGCGGAAAGCGTTGGAAGCGCGTATTCGAGGGCGACATCCATGCCCGATGGTTCGGTGCACGCGGTGACGGCACGACGGATGACGGTGACGCGATCAATCGCGCCGTCGCATTCGCAGGATCGCTCTATGCATCGACGGGCCGGACTCAGTGCGTTGTGCTTGATAACGGCACGTTCTACCTTGCAGCCGCGCGCGGAACGCTGGCCATCCCTTGTCACGACGATGGCACGGTTAAGCAGGGAAAAGGCAGGAGACTCCCGTCTGAGCCTGCCATGCGACAGCCCTATTGCGTAGGCGTATGGCCGGGGGTCAAGCTATATGGGCATAACGCCGTGGTGAAGGGCAACTATCGCTACGGCATGGCGGACGCGTCGCAGCCAGTCACTTTCGGCTTGCTCGATCAATTCGACACGGCGATGGATGCAGGGCTCGAGAATCTGACATGCGTGGATTGCTTCATGGCTTTTGGCGCCCTGTCCGCGACGCTCGCAGGCTGCATCTTTGACAGACTTCACTTTGTCGGCTGCGGGGTGGGTATCTATGCGGCTGTGCTGGAACAGTGCACGTTCAGCAATATCGAGGCGCTGCGCACGGGCGTCCCTGTTCTTGTCGGAGGGCAATGGGTCGATCGCAACGACGACTACAACGAACGAGGCGGCTTCGCGGACAAGTGCACCGTCATCAACGTACGTAACATCTATGACCGCGTCTATGGCGACGATGAGCGCAAGATCGATCAATGGTTCGATGCCACGTTCTTCAAGTCAATCAACAGCGAGCGCAGACTCAGCGCGCCGACTAATGCCGCGTCACCGGCGAGGGCGTATCCCTATCGGGGCATTTGCGGATTCTGCATACGCGTCATGGCGCGCTATGCGCGCCCTTCGAATAGCAATGTTTTCATGCAAATAACGCACGCTTACTCGCCGCGTCCAGCGGTGCTGGTTGATGCATGCCAATCGGCTGTCTTCAACGGCGTTTATATGGAACGCGTCGGCTATCGCGACCATCGCAAGCGAACCGGTGCCGTTGGCGCCGGATGGGACGATCCTTACCTTGGTCATGGCGTCCCCGTCCCGGCGTTCATAGGAGAACTCGACGTCTCCTCCTGCGTTTCCGGTGTCAACATCCAGCAGTCTTTCGGCGTTTCGGTCGTTCGATCTGACGGCCCTGTCGGATCCGTCCAGTCATCGGACTGTGTTTTCAAAGAACCGCAGCCTCGCTACACCCTGCCTGCCACCACTTTCACCGACGATGTGACGATACGCAGTGGAGCGCTTCGCGCATTGGAGGATGCCAGGCATCGGATCGGTGGATTGGGCCTCTACACCGTGCATTTCGATGGCGGCAGTTTCGACACTGAGATTTCCTGCCCGAAGGACGAAGAAGGGCATGCAGTCATGGTGCTGGTGTCACGCGATGCGAACCGCGTAGAAAGCGCGTCGTCCGGTCTCTACCTGCTGCAGCTTTCGCGTAATAGTACGAGCGCTCCGGTTGGAACGCTCGTGTCGGGAAGCGATGTCCTGCGTTTTGCCGTAAGTCCGCGGAACATGCTGGAACTACGAGCTACTGTCCATGGCGCACACCACGTCGTGATGATCGGCAACCGGCCGTTCGAGACTTAGACCGACCCCGCATCTGGGGCAAAGCTGATCAAGCCCACCGCAGAGCTACTCCGAGCGTTATAGATCGGAGTGAATAAGGAGGGCAGAACAGGATGAAGCAGCAGACGCTGGCGATGGCAACTGATGGTATCAGGATGAACGCCATGAACATCAATACTGCGGCGATTGACGATGCTGTCCTCGCGCTCCTCTATTTGACCCTGCATGACCATAGCCGGGCTTGGAAAAGCTTCGATTGGGATGCGCTCAACCGACTGCATGAACGAGGGCTCATTGCCGATCCGGTCAACAAAGCGAAATCCGTGGTGCTGACGGAGGACGGCCTGCGAGAATCTGAACACCTTTTCAAGCAGCACTTCGTCACCGCTGGCAGCAAAACCAATTAATGAAACGAATCTCCAACTTACGACACCAGGGGGCACGCTACTGGCCAGTGCATCGTTTCATTCTAAACGACCGTCCTATCGGGCCCGACAACATCTTGGCGATTTCGGTCTCGGCACGGCGCAAGCAGCAGGCTTATCTAAAATAGACTGCGGCGGCGAATGTTCCGCATTCTCGAATTTCAGTCATTGAAGTAGTAGCAGAGTACCTGTCTAAATGGACGCACGGTCAATGCGTCGCGTCGTCGCTCCCGTAACTGGTTGCCCCTGGCGTTATCCCGCTGGCGGGCGCAAAGCACTCCACCCGAGAAACCATGGCCTCAAGGAAACAGATCACGCGCGATGATCCGCTGCAGGGCGACGAGATCTCCATCTCGGATTACCTTCGCACAATCGGCGAGAGCTGGCGTCTAATCGGCATGATTGCGCTCGGCGTTCTCGCGCTGGGATCGTTGTACGGCCTGATGCATCCGACCTTGTACCGGGCCGATGCGCTCATACAGATTGGCACACCCGCGTCCAGCTCTCCCGAAGCCGAAGCGTTGGGCCGGCTTGCCTCGATATTCGATTCGAGGGTGAAAGCCAGTGCAGACGCCGAGATGGAACTCATTCGCTCACGCCTGGTGGTCGGCGAGGCGGTGCAGCAACTGAATCTCCAAACTACGGCGCAACCTCGGTACTTTCCACTTCTTGGCCGTTGGATCGCGCGACTCCGCAGCGGATCCGCCAGCATGAAACCCCTGTTTGGACTGCGGCAGTTCGCCTGGAGCGACGAGTCGATCGAAGTATCGAAATTCGACGTTCCTCATGCTGCAATCGGCCACGAATTCATCGTAAAGGCGAGACAGGCCCCGTACTTCAAGTTGATTGCACCTGACGGCAAAACGCTCGGAACAGGAGAAGTCGGCCACGAGCTGGTGGTGCCTTTCGGCGACGGCAAGGTGCATCTTCTCGTCAATAAGTTATCCGCTTCTCCCGGCGGTGAATTTACACTGAAGTCAAGTTCGGTAGAGGCCACGATCCTCGCGCTGAGAGATGCTTTGGTCATTTCAGAAAGAAAGTCTCAAACCGGCATGATCGGTGTTGCCCTGGAGGGACCCGACCCGGTGCGCACTGCGGACATCGTCAATGCGGTTGCTCAGCAGTATCTCGCTCAGGATCTTGCAAGGCGTACGTCCGAGGCCGAACACTCGCTTCTTTTCCTCGAGGGTCAATTGCCGAAGCTGCGGGACGAATTGCAGAAAGCAGAGGATAAGTACAACGCTTTTCGTAATAGCAATGGAACCGTCGATCTGAGTATGGAAAGCCGGTTGTTGCTGCAACAGGTTGTCGATCTCGATACCGCCTTGCGCGGACTCTTGCAGCAGCGCGACGACCTCTCGCAGCATTACAAGGAGGGTTACCCGCTACTTACGGCGGTGGACTCGAAGATCGCCCGATTGCAACAAGACCGCGAAGCGCTGAGCCAGCGTGTTGCCAGTTTGCCGGATATGGAGCAAAACGCAGTGCGACTGATGCGCAACGTTCAGGTCGACACAGACCTCTATACGAATCTCCTGAACAGTGCGCAACAGCTTCGTGTCGTCAAGGCGGGCAACGTAGGCAACGTGCGCATCGTCGATCTCGCGGTGCCGGCCGAGAAGTCGAGCAAGCCTAACTGGCAGGTACTATTGTCGTTGTCTGCCGTGCTTGGGCTTGTACTGGGAATCGTCACCGCGTTCCTTCGCAAGGCGTTGTCTGGTGGAATCGAGCGAAGCGCCGAGATCGAGGCAGCCCTTGGAATACCCGTTTGCGCTGTCGTGCCGCACAGCGAACGGCAAATTCGTTTGCAGGAGGCAATGCGCCGCAAGGCTCCGGGCATACATGTGCTTGCTGCGGTATGGCCGGGGGATGTCGCGGTCGAAGGCGTGCGAAGCTTGCGAACAGCGTTGCAATCGATCGGATCGGAAGTCAGGAACAATGTCGTGATGATCACGAGTTCCCGTGCCGGGGTAGGAAAGTCGTTCGTCGCGGCCAATCTTGCAATCGTGTTGGCGACAGGCGGGAAAAAGGTGCTTCTGATCGATGCCGACATGCGCATGGGCGACATACACAGATCCTTCAACCCGGCTGGTGGCCCCGGCTTGACCGAGTTGCTAAAAGGTGCGGCGTTTGACGACGTGGTCGTGCGCGATGTCATGAATGGCGTCGACCTGATCCCGCGCGGGGGCGAGACGCCAAACGCCGCGGACTTGCTCACGACCCGGAGACTGAGCGAGATACTCGATGTTGCATCGCGGCGGTATGACGCTGTCGTCGTCGATACCCCGCCTGTGCTTGCTGTGACCGATGCAACGCTGATCGGCCGGCAGGCCGGTACGACGCTGCTGGTCGTTCGGCACGGTCGGCATCCGGTTGACGAACTGTATGAGGCGCTCAACCGGTTGCGCAGTAGTGGCGTGAACGTGGCAGGAACGCTCTTTACCGATGTTCCGCTCGACAAGGCGCGATACGGTTCAGGCTACGGCAGGTCGGACGGGTACGGCAAAAGCGGCGGCGAGTCCAATGTCAGGACAGCCTGAACGAATCGCAAGAAGTATCACGCACAGCGAAGTATCAAAACAAGGAGAAGGAACCATGTCGAACAAGGTTGCACTGGTCACCGGTATCACAGGCCAGGATGGCTCTTATCTTGCTCAATTCCTGCTCGACAAAGGATATGAAGTGCATGGCGTCAAGCGGCGCACCTCGCTTTTCAACACGGATCGCATCGACCATTTATACGAGGACGACCATGCATCGCAGCGCCGCTTTCATCTTCACCATGGTGACCTGACCGACTCGTCGAGCATCTTGCGAATTATTCAGCGGGTGCAACCGGATGAGATCTATAACCTCGCCGCGCAAAGCCATGTTGCGGTTTCGTTTGAAGAGCCTGAGTACACGGCGAACGCGGACGGCCTGGGTGCGTTGCGCATGCTGGAAGCCGTGCGAATTCTGGGCTTCGAGAAGACGGCCCGGTTCTATCAGGCGTCGACATCGGAGTTGTTCGGACTCGTGCAGGAAGTGCCGCAACGGGAGAACACGCCCTTTTATCCGCGCAGTCCGTATGCGGTAGCGAAGATGTACGCGTACTGGATCACGGTCAACTATCGCGAGGCGTATGGCATATACGCTTGCAACGGCATTCTGTTCAATCATGAATCACCCGTTCGGGGCGAGACGTTCGTCACGCGCAAAATTACGCGCGCCCTTGCACGTATTGCAATCGGTTCGCAGAATTGCCTTTACCTTGGCAACTTGTCGGCGAAACGCGACTGGGGACACGCGCGCGATTACGTCCAGATGCAATGGCTCATGTTGCAACAGGACGAGCCGGAAGACTTTGTCATTGCATCTGGCGTGCAATACAGCGTGCGCGAATTCGTTCAGCAGGCGGCGTGCGAACTCGGCATCAAGCTTCGGTTTGACGGAAACGGAGTCGATGAAGTCGCGATCGTCGAAAGTGTGAGCAGCCGGGAATGCCGGGTCGCGCCCGGGACGGTGATCGTGCGAGTGGATCCTCGCTATTTTCGACCGACAGAGGTCGAGACCTTGCTCGGCGATCCGTCGAAAGCCCACGCGAAGCTGGGATGGGCACCGACCGTGACGTTCGGCGCTCTTGTCAGGGAAATGGTGTTGTCCGACTATCAGATCGCCAAGCGGGATGCGCTGATCACGCTGGCTGGCTACAGGGCGTTGGAGCATCACGAGTAAGGACGAAGTTTGGCCGAGTCGGCATGTAACTCAGGAGCGTGTGGAATGTCGCCGCGTTTCGTATTTTCACTCGCAGTCTTCACGGTCTTCGCGGCAGGCTTGGCGCAATACGCGGATCAGGCGCTTGGCGCGCTCGGCACCGGAGCAATCAACGTCTGGAACTTAAATTCGGCCGCCATGGATGAAGCAGGTGCTGTCAAGTACGTGAAGGACGCGAGTATCGCCTTGATCGGAGTCGGGTGGCCTCTTGCGCTCGGTTTGAATCGCTTTCGGGGGGGAATGCGTACGTTTATTCTGATGTTCTTCACGTGGATTCTTTGCATCGTATCGGTGGGACTCGTGCCGTTCATCGCAGGTTGGACGCCATTGTTCTTCCTACCTGCGGGATTGCGCTGGGTTCTGCTGATTCATGCGTCATTCGGCCTGTTTGTGTTCGCGAGTTTGCTGCCGGCCGAGAAGCAGGGACAAACGGCCCTCGTCCTCGCGTTGCTCGCGCTTGCCGCATTGGACTTTTACGTTGTCCTGCGACAATGGATACAACTCGGACAAATACAGCAAGTTCTATTTACGCAGGATCGGTACACGGGCCTGTTCAGTAACGCGGCGCTAGCAGGCATGTATGCGATTTCGCTTGCAAGCATGGTGCTCATTCTGGACCGCGCCCGGCTGTGTTATCGGCTTATATTGCTCTGCCTCGCAGTCGCGATTGCCGTCTCTTCGGGCACGCGATTCGCTATGCTCAGTATCGCGTCCATCGTCGGCGTAGTAGTTTGGGAAACGCTTGCGGGACGGCTGAGCCGTAATGATCGGATGCTGCTTGTGGTGACTGCGCTACCGATTGCTATTTGCCTCGCAATCGTTGGCTATTCTCACATGGTGGAAGCGGTCGGCCGCGGTGATGTGCTGACTGATCAACTCGACGAAGGCGGTCGTTTATCCAACCTCGGGAAGATAGCGGAGCAGTTGTCAGAGGCAACGCCGGGAGAACTATTTTTGGGGCGGGGCCTCGGGGTAGGCACGAACACAGCCGTCATGCTCCTCCAGCGTGCGGGCGTCGACCCTGAGCAATACCGGTTCAATCAGATCATCGATAACGCCTTCGTGACGATGCAGTTTCAAATCGGAATTGTGGGTATGCTAATTTTCGCGACGGGTGCGACGGCGTTTTTCTGGCGCATCCGTCCACGTCATTCGAGGCGTCAGTCAGTTCGATATGTGGTGTTCGTTGGGATCACGATTGCAGCCTGCATGGACGTCAACCTATTCGAGCAGTATCCACTGGTGACGACTCTGATGCTCTGCTTTGGGGACATCTACGGGTGCTCTCTCGGCGCGTATTTGTCCAAGCGTCGATCACGTGGCGTTGACTTGCGTGGCACCGAAGCAGGAGTCGCTGACGTGGAGCAGCAGAAATGCTTGTTTTCATAGCGCCTTACAGCGCCTCTAATCGTGGGGCGAATGTGAATCTGGGCGCCGCACGCAAGGTCGAGTTTTTTCTGGCGTTGGCATCGCAACTTTCCAAGGATGTTCTTTTGATCAATACGGGCCACATAGAGGCAGGATGGTCACGTAGAAAATGTCGGGATTCCGTCATCGGCACGCAACGCATTCGGGAGATTTCGCTTCGCTGCTACCCTGTAAGGCCCATCGGCAAGCTGCTGAACCTCTTCGAAGTCTCGGCGCTGAGCGATGAGATAGCGAAGATCGGCAAGCCCGAAGCCGTATGGATCTATAACGCGTACGCGTTCGAGTCGATGCTCGCTCGCGTGCTGACGCACCGGTTCGGTGCGCGTCTGATCCTGCAGTTCGAAGATTGGCTGCTTTCTCGTCGCCGCTGGCATCCGAAGCCGTTGCTCGACTTCGTCGCATGGCGATATCTGTTACCCGCTCCATCGTTATGTCTTGCGGTTAACGATCACTTATCGACACGCGAACATCAACGCAGCGGTTGTCCCGTGGTGCTGTGTCCGGGCGTGGTGTCGGACGATCTCATTGAGGCTTGTGGACAGCGGCGTCCATTCTCGCGAACGGCAGATGCTAGAACGATGGTTGGCTATTTCGGTGGGCTGAGCGTCGAGAAGGGTGCTGACGTGGTTCTCGACCTGATCCGGAAGTCCGGCGGACGCCTCATGTTTCACGTCTGCGGAACGGGTCCGCTGGCACGCGAGTTCGTCAGGCTGTCCGCCGAAGATTACCCGGTGCACTTCCACGGTCGGGTGGACGAAAGAGTCTTGTTCAAATTGATTTCCGACTGTGACGTGCTGGTGAACCCGCATGTTTCGATAGAGAAAATGGGTAACGGGGTCTTTCCTTTCAAGGTTGTTGAATATGTCGCGTCGGGAAGATTGGTCATTTCCACCGAACTTCCCCCGATGAGCATGAAGGAGATTCACGACGCCATATGCTTTGTTTCCGCGGATGCAAGGTCCATCGCCGATGCGTTGGCAAACGCAGAGCAGACGTATCGCCGCAAACGCATGAACATCGAGCGGGCAATGAAAGCAGCCGCCCAACTTCTGACGCGGGACGCGCTGGAAAGGTCGATTTCCAGGGCTTTGAGCAGTCGAATCAAGGACTAGTCCATTGAACCAATGAAATTGCACTGAGCTAATAGTGCATGGGCAAAATGAATCTGAGTGAAACCGAGCGCGAAGAGCTGATGTCGATGCAGCGCAGCCGCACGATGGCCGTTGGCCAGGTGAGGCGTGCGCGGTTGATCCTGCTGCTCGACGAAGGAGCCTCGCGTGCGGCGATCATGGCGGAATTGCGTTGCGATTCGCGTTTCATTACGACGTGGCAAATGCGTTTCACCTGTGAGCGTTTGGCTGGGTTGTACGGCAGACATCCAGGCCGGGCACCGCGACCTGACCTGGCGGTCCTTGAAGCGAGAGTGCTCGACTACACACTGCGACGTAAGCCGGCCGACGGCTCGACACACTGGAGCAGCCGCAAACTGGCGGCACAGTTGGACATGGCCTTCGTGACGGTGCAGCGTATTTGGCGCAAGCACGACATTCGGCCACATCGTCTCGATACCCACATGGTGTCCAACGATTCCGACTTTGAGGCGAAGGCAGCCGACGTGATCGGGCTGTACCTCAATCCGCCGTTGCATGCGGTGGTGTTCTGCGTGGACGAGAAGACAGCCATCCGGGCGCTGGATCGCAAGGACCGGATGTTGCCGCTGTCGCCTGGACGCGCCGAGAGCCATGGCTTTGAATACAAACGCAACGGCACCCTAAGCCTGTTCGCCGCATTGAATGTTGCCACCGGTGAGGTGTTGGGCAAAACCGCCCCACGCCATACCAGTGCCCAGTTTGTTGCGTTCCTCACGGAGGTGGTATGGGCACAGCCGCGCGGAAAGGAGATTCACGTGATCTGCGACAACGTGAGCAGCCACAAAACCAACGCCGTTCAAACATTTCTGGTCGACCATCCGAAAGTGTCGATACATTACACCCCGACGTATTCGTCATGGCTGAATCAGGTCGAGAACTGGTTTGCACGCATCCAGCGCGACGACATTGCGCGTGGCGTATTCGCCAGCACCAATGATCTCAACAAAAAGCTCGTGCGTTATATCTGTCAATACAACAAGCAGGCGCGCTCATTGAAATGGAAGTACTCCGATCCATCGCGGCGAATCCGGTGCAATTCATCCGGTTCAACGGACTAGGCCGACGCTTTGATCAAGCCGCTCTAGCCGGAATGACCTGTCGCGGCCTTGAAAGGGACATGATTTGCTGGCATCGAGGGACAGGAACCGCAGTCGGCAGACGGGTACCCTGGATACCAGGGGCGGAACTTCAATCCGTGGTGCAGGATCGCGCACGCCGCGTGAATTCGTCAGGCGCTGGCGAGCCCGGTACGCTGCACGTCATTCTCGAAGTCGGCGTAGGTTGAGGCGATGCCCTCTCTGAGCGTAATCGTGGGCGCCCAACCCAGAGCGGCGAGCTTCGATACGTCGAGCAACTTTCGCGGCGTCCCGTCGGGCTTGGACGAGTCGAATCTCAGCGATCCAGAAAAACCGACGACATCGCAGATCAGTCGTGCGAGGTCGGCAATCGCTATGTCCTTTCCATATCCGACATTAAACATGCCCTCGACCAGGTCGTTGCTCAGCAGGACGAGAACCGCGGACGCCAGATCGTCTACATGAAGGAATTCCCGTCTCGGCAATCCGGAGCCCCATACCGAGAGCGATTCGAGTCCGTTCAGCTTTGCCTCGTGCGCCTTGCGGATGAGCGCGGCCAGCACATGGCTGCCTTGAAGATCATAGTTGTCGTTGGGGCCATAGAGATTCGTGGGCATCACCGATATGAAGCGCGTTCCGTATTGCTTGTTATACGTTTCACAAAGCTTGTGACCCGCGATCTTTGAGATGGCATAGGCTTCGTTGGTTTGTTCGAGAGCGCTCGTGAGCAGGTAATCCTCTTTTATGGGCTGAGGGCAAATCTTTGGATAGATGCACGATGAACCGAAAAAGACGAGCTTCTGCGTGTGACTCTTGAATGCTGCATGAATCACATTGGTTTCGATGACGAGGTTCTCGTAGAGAAACGAAGCCGGCTGAGTCGAATTGGCATGAATTCCGCCGACTTTGGCTGCGGCCAGGAGGACGACGTCTATATGCTCTCGAGCGAAAAAATCCATCACGGCGCGCTGATCCAGCAAGTCGAGCGACTGTCTCGAGGCCGTGATCACGTGATCATATCCGGAACTGGCAAGGCGCCGAAGGAGAGCCGAGCCGACCATTCCCTTATGTCCGGCGACATAGATGCGAGAGTTTTTGTTCATGTGAATGGCCAATAGTCGAGAGAGACACGTCGGTCGGAACGTGAGTTGCCCCGCCACTTGATTCAAAGGGCTACGACGTGCGATTTCATCAGCTTAGCAACGCATATGGACCATTCAAGGTCATGGCGGACGGTGCCAATATATTGGCGCGGTCCGTGTGCGCCTCTCCGCGGTCGTTGCCGAGGATATAAAGATGCGCGAGGTGACGCCGCAACGTAATACCCCGGTCAGCCAACTTCATTCCGTATTCGGCCATCTGACCGTGTGAGCGCCGAAGCGATCCTATGCTTCGGGGGGGACGCATGAAGGACCTCCGTGGGCCAATTTATGTCGTAAGCGGCCTTGCTCCCGGAAGGTTCGGTGTGTCGGGATACTACGGGCTCTCTTCGAGGAACAAAAATGGAAGCTCTATCGATAACGGGCAACGCAGAGGTCGTTGATGATTCGAATTTCGAAGTAGTCTCGTTCGAAGGTGAAACGCTCGCCATGATCATCCGGGATTCGTTCTCGAGAAGTGGTGTGAGTTTCTTTACTCCGAAGGAGTTTCCTCAGCAACTCGCGTACATGGAACATCCCGCCGGAAAAGTGATCGACGCGCATCTTCACTGCAAGTTGGTGCGGCAGATCGAATGGACGCAAGAGGTGCTGTTCGTCAAGCGTGGCCGTGTCCTGGTGAAATTCTATACGCCCGATAAGGACTACCTGTCGAGCCGTGTACTGTACGCGGGCGATGTCATCTTGCTGGCGTCGGGCGGTCACGGCTTCGAGATGCTCGAGGACGCGTCTTTCTTCGAAGTCAAACAAGGGCCCTATATGGGAGAGCAGGAAAAATTGCGCTTCGCGTCCGCAGACCTGAGCCGATCCAGTGAAGCGAGCAACGGCCCAGGCGTCGAGCTTGAAGTTAAGGACGGTGCGCGATGATTCCGGTCAACGAACCCCTGCTCGACGGAAAGGAGCGCGTCTATCTGAACGAATGCATTGAAAGCGGGTGGATTTCTTCGGACGGGGCGTTCGTCGAGCGTTTCGAGCGTGCGATGGCGGGTTACGTCGGCCGGAGACACGCGATTGCCGTCGCGAACGGCAGCGCTGCGTTGGACGTGGCGGCGGTGGCTCTGCGGCTCGGTCCCGACGACGAAGTTATCATCCCCACACACACGATCATATCGTGCGCATCGGCCATTGTTCGCACCGGTGCCCGCTTGAGACTGGTCGACTCAAGTCCGGATACGTGGAACATGGACGTGACGAAGATCGAAAGCGCTATCACGAGCCGGACGCGGGCGATCATGGCCGTGCACACTTTCGGTCTGCCGGTGGATATGGCTCCGTTGCTGGATATCGCAAGGAAATACGGCCTCGTTGTGATCGAAGATGCTGCGCAGGCAATCGGACAAACCTATAACGAAGCGAAGTGCGGCAGTTTCGGCGATATATCGTGCTTCAGCTTCTACGCCAACAAGCACATCACGACGGGGGAAGGGGGCATGATCGTCTGCGACGACGACGAGCTGGCTACGCGCGCGAGAAGTTTGCGAAACCTGTGTTTCAAGCCTGAGAGGCGATTCGTCCACGAAGAGCTTGGCTGGAATTATCGGATGAGCAACCTCCAGGCGGCTGTCGGGCTAGCGCAATTCGAGAAGCTAGATGCGCACGTCGCGCGAAAGCGCGAGTTGGGCCGCCGCTACGAAAGCCTTTTGCGGGGAGTGCCGGGAATCGGGCTGGCGCCGGTGGCGTTGCCATATGCCGAGAATATCTATTGGGTCTTCGGTATGGTGTTGGACGACAGCTTGCCCTTTGGTGCCGACGAGCTCCGGTCCATGCTGGCGGAGGCAGGTGTCAGCGCGCGGCCGTTCTTCTGGCCGATGCACGAACAGCCGGTTTTTCTCAAGCAAGGGATGTTCAAGGGAGAGAATTTCCCGATTGCCGAATGCATGAGTCGCAGGGGATTGTATCTGCCGAGTGGTCTCGCGCTTACCGAAGCACAGCAGGACTACACGGTGGGCGTGGTGCGCGACATGCTGGCCACCGCCTTTTCGCGAAGTTTCCGCAACAGCAGGTCAAGTTCTGCGCGGTGCTGACCGACTGCTCGCCGCAGCAAATATGGCCCGTCACGCAACGGAACAAACACTTGATCCTGGTGGCAGGTGGTGGCACGCGGCTTTCGGCGGACCGCTTTGACGCGATGCGCTTAGCCAGCGCAGGACTGCCTGGCGGTTCAGGATCGACTCATCGACGAGGCTGGCTATGACATGCCATTCGTTGTATTTTGCGACGTTCTCCCGCTCGGGCTGTTTCCGAGCATCACCGTTTTCTCGCGACGAATGTCGCTGAGAGATCGGTAGCACTCAACTCGCCGCCCATGCACTTCAAACTGTCCAGGACCTCGAATCCGCTGAGGTCCAGCATCAGTTCGATCTCGGGCTTGAACATGTAGCGCATCACATGCGTCTCGAGGACGGTCTCGACCGACTGCGTTTTCAAATCCGTTAGCAGGACGGTGTAATTGAACGCGACAGTATTGTCATGAGGATGCATCGTGGGCTCGGCGATTCGTATCGCCGCGGTTTCTTCGCTGGAGGCGCGTTTGATGCGTACGTCGGGCGGAGCGGCGAGCACCGCGGGACCGTACCAGCAATCGAACACGAACAGTCCTGATGGCCGCAGGTGCGTCGCGGCGGTGTGACACATCGCCATGAAATCGGAGTTGGTCGTTTGATAGCTCGCAACATGGAAGAGCGAGACGACTGCGTCGTAGAGTTCATTGGTGCGGACGATCCGTGCGTCGCCTTGCTGAAACGTCAGTCGCTTCGCTACTGCGCCTGGCAGAGTGGTACACCTGGCAGCGGCTCGGGCTAGCATATCGGCGCTCATGTCAACGCCAGAAACACAAAATCCCGCGGCTGCGAATTGCGCCGCGTGGCGTCCGGTGCCGCAACCTAGATCCATCACGTGACCTCCAACTATTCCGTACCGCCCGAGCAATCCGGTGACAAACGACGCTTCCGCCTCGTAGTTCTTGTCATGATAGAAAAGATCATAGTATTGCGAATATCTCGTGCTGAAGCTCATGAAGCGACTCCATGTCTGGTCGTATGGCGGTGGCGAAGTCCACGCGTGACGCGAACGCACTCTTGTTTATTCGAAGGCAACCAAAGCCAAAGCCAAAGCCAAAGTCAAAGCTCAGGGTGCTTATGAGAAAGGGTATCTAGCGGGGATTTTCAGACTACATGCATGACCGTTTTCAGCAAGGTGTTGACGGCTCGTTTCCTTGCTGAAGCATTCGCCGTCTGATCGGTCTATCGCTCAGCAAGTCCAGTGGGTCGGGAAACCCTGATGAGCGGCTTTATGGTTTTCACTTTCAGCGCTGAAGAAATCAGACGATGTTTTGGTCTTGTCGATACTGGGAGCGACGTTCTCGGCCAGAAACATGCTTTTGGCGGACATCGCGGCAATTGTGGATCGAATATGGCACTAAGCTCACGAGGTCATACGCTTTCCACAGCGTTCCAACGCAAGCCAGAGCAGCGATCCAGAACCGAAGCAAAATGGAGGTAACGGCATGTCCCACGCTACTAGCTTAGGCGATGCAGGAGATAACGGTATTTTCCACCGATTTAAAGAACACGCAGTCAAGCTCATAGGAATTTTGTTGTACGACGGTTTTTCGCTGCTGGAAGCGGGCACCCTTGCCGAGGTGCTTCATATCGCCAACGAGATTCAGTCTCGCAGTCTGAGAAGAAACGCAACTTACAGCGTCCGTCTAGTCTCTGCCTGCGGTGGGATGATAGCCTGTTCGTCATCCGTTTGCGTTTGGACCGAGCGCCTGGGCGGCCAGCGTTTCCAAGGCTTCGACGCACTGTATATTGCGGGCGGACCCGGCGCAAAGCGTGCAGCCGCCGACGAAGTGCTCATTGGGTTATTGACCATAGCATGTTCGCAGACCGGCGTCGTCAACCCTCTCGGCAACGGCGACTTGCTGCTGGCGGCAGCGGGCATTTCTCGGCGCGATTGGGCTTCGGTCGATTCGGGCATCTGGAGTCCGGAGACGTCTAACGTCGCGGCGTCGACCGAAGGCGGCGATGCGCTGATCAACTCGCTCGCGCTCGTGAAGCGGGACCTCGGATACGACATCGCGACAGCGGTTGCCGATCACTTCACCGTCTCCAAAGATCAGAATTTGACGACCATGCTGAGCACCATGGGAACGAACACGCAGGCGGAAAAGGCACAGGAATCCGCGCGCTGGCTCGAGCGAAATTGCGGACGCCCGGTTTCAATAGGCGACGCGACTCGTACGGTGGCGATGAGCGAGCGGAACTTCCTGCGTCTGTTCAAGCGCGAGATGGGAGTGACACCGTCGCAATATCTTTTGCGAGCGCGCCTCGATCTCAGTTGTGAACTGTTGGTCAGAAGCGACTTGCCGATAGACAAGATCGCTCGCAGGGTTGGACTGACGAATGGCGAGCGGCTTTCGAAAGTGTTCAGGAGGCAATTCTCGATGTCGGCGACGGAATATCGCTGTCAAAAGAAAACCGGCGCCACGGCCGATCCTGTGGAGAGGTCCGCTTAGGAACTGGCCAGGTTTCGTGGAGAAACAGATCTTCACGCATCTGTTCGCCTCGGAAGCTCGATGCCCGAGGGTCGCATGAGCGTTATATGAGCCTTGCACAAGGGCTTTTCTCAGGAAGCCGTCGGACCGGCCAAATACCTGCCTTAATCAGTCACGAACGGCACCAGCAAGCTCGCGCAATCTAAATTCAAGCAGAGCGCGAGAACCGTTGTCGAGCGCTGCAATCGTCATATAGATGGCCAAGAAACATGGAGCGAGGAGTGACGAATTCAAACGGTTCCCTGGAACGGCCTATTCGCATGGTCGCATTTATAGACTATGAACATACCTGTGATGGGGTTATCAGCAGGCGAAGAATGCTACCTTGCTGCTAAAGAGTCTTCCGCCGGAACTTTGCGCGGTTGAGTTTGTGACGACGCGGCGATCCACCATCGATGATCTGCGACGCAGCGGCATTGAGCCTATTTTTTTTCCCGGTGCCCCGCTTGCGCGGACTGGCGGCGAGACTCGGTTCAATATATAACCGTGGAGGCCCGCGCGCGTTTCTGCGGAAACCGGGCAAGAGCGCTTCGGTGGACCGCTTGCTTTCGGTGATGCGCGCGGACATGGCGTACTTCACAACGCCGTCCCACCTCGCACTGGCGATTGATCGATTCAACTACCTGTTCACCGTTTGGGATCTGTCATACCGCGACGACGTCGAGTTTCCCGAAGTCCGGATCAAGCACGAATTCGAGCGTCGCGAATTTCTGTACGGATCTGCCTTGAAGAAGGCCTGCGGCATCTTCGTCGATTCGCAGGCCGGCCGCGAGAAGGTTGTCAGGCGATATGGAGTAGACAGCGAACGCGTGCATTTGATGCCATTCTCGCCCGCCCGCGCGACAGTGCTTTCCGAGGAGGCGTACGTGGAGCACTTCGTCGATCTCAAGACGAAGTACAAAATTCCGCGCGATCTGTAATACGTCTACTATCCCGCGCAGTTCTGATCGCACAAGAACCATGTGTTTCTGTTGAAGGGACTGCACGCGCTGGAGTCCCGCTATGGCATCCGTGTAGGTGCGGTCTTCACAGGAAGCGATTTCGGCAACATGAGATACGTGCGTTCGGTCGCCGCCGATCTCGGTCTGGGCGAGCGTGTGTTCTTTCTCGGTTTCGTTCCGGACGGCGACGTGCCTTACTTGTATCGCGAGTCGATCGCGTTAGTGATGCCCACATATTTCGGCCCGACCAATCTGCCGCCACTCGAGGCGTTCAGTCTGGGCGTACCGGTCCTTTACCCGGACCTCGAGGCGCTGCGCGAGCAAGTCGGCGACGCGGGACTGCTGGTCGATCTGGCTCGGCCCGACAGCATGGCGGATGCGCTTTTCAGTCTGATCGACCAGCCTGCATTGCGCCAGTTGATGATCGAGCGCGGCACGCGGCGTCTTGCGAGCAACGATGACGCAGCCCGCTTGTCGACGCTAGAGCGGGTGCTCGAACGATATCGCACCCGTGCGGTGTGTTGGGGAGAGGAAGCCTGGATGAATTAGAGTACGGTGAGGTCACAGACGAGACGGGCGAGATCCGCGATTGCAGTGTCCCCGTCCGTATCCGATATTGAAGACGCCTTCGGCCCCGTCGGCGTCGAGCAAGGCCAGCGCGGCCGACCCGGGGTCGTTGACGTGCAGGAACTCCCGGTTCGGAGAGTCGGAGCCCCAGACGGAAATCGACTGAACGCTTTGTGCGCCCAGGACGGCGAGATGATGGGCGACCGACGCGCCGATGACACCAGCGCCAATCACGATGAAATCGTAGTGGCTCATGTGGACCTCTGTGTGGGCAATGAGGCGAATTCTAGGAAAACGTTGGCTGCAGCAATTTTGTATTAGGCAAACTTATGCCGAGCCAATGCAATTACTCATCCTGCACACCAACCCTGTGAACCCCGGCACCATGCTGTCGTGCCGCACAGGATGACCGGCAAGTCACCCATGCGAGCGGAGCATTTCAAGAGACGAACCCCGACCCCGATCGATCTGCGCGCGCTACAGGCATTCGTCGCCGTGTGCGAAAGCGGCTCGATGACGTGCCGCGAAGCAGCTCGGCCTGAGCCAGAGCGCGGCCCGAATGTAACGGGGCGCGCGTTGGTGGAGTTGGCGGGGCCATTGATCGAGCATGCGCAGATGGTCAGAGCCCGCATCGGCGATGCCTCGCATACGGGCAAGATGCCGGTGCGGCTGGGTTGCGTCGATTCGTTCGCGGCGACTTTGCCACGATTTCACGATTCTTGCTCGTTCTTCCATAAACAGCAGATCAAGCTATAGCCTGGTTGGATACGAGGCGCTCCAGTGCCTCGTCAAACAACGGCCGAAAGTCAAGAAAGTTGTCAAAGCAACTAAGTGCGCGCCTTCGGTAACCTTCGTAATCTTCTGCGATGCGAGAGAGCGCATCCAGTATCTCGGAGGGCTGACTGACAGCGATTCCGCATCCGCTGACATCCATCATTCGCTGTAGCGAAGGCAGATTTCGCACTACGACCGGGATCCCGTTTCGCAGGCAAAATGCCAACTTCCCAGATGCCGCTGCCATCTGGTGAAAGTTTGGCCCTATATCGTCCGCGTAATAAACCACCCCTGCCCATGCGGATGCGTAGATGCTATCGAGCTGGTCATAAGGAACTGGATCAAGTGACAAGATAGCCCGATTCTGGCTCGCGTTCGAAACTTCGCGGATGTACGGATCATCGATGGTACGGCGGCGCCGTTCATGAAATAGCAATCGATAGGGGTCTGGCCACGAAGCTGCGGCGCGAGCCAGTTCAATGGATTGCATTTCTCGAGAAATCATGCCTGCATGTAAGACGATCCTGATATTGGGCGGCAGTGAAAATCGGCGATGAAGAAAAGCAGTGTCGACACCGCCTGGACGACCCATAGGGGAATTAGGCACATATGCTATGCGCTGCTTAGTGAATCCGTTCTCGAGAGCTAGCGAACGCCCCCGCTCTTCGTCTTGAGCTATGACGAGGTCTGCTCCACGACTCAGCGAGATCTCGCGCTTCTTCGCCCAGCGTATGACTGGGTTTCGGATAGTGCTGAGTAGATATATTTCGAGTGACCAGTAAGCCAGGCGACGAACCTTTGATTTACGAGCCACCGCGTTTGCCGCTATCAAACCAAATAGGTCAACACCGAATGCGACGTCGTAGGATCGTCCCCGCAGCTCGTCTACCGCTCCGAACGCGAAATCATGTACGCTAACCGCCAATGCTGCACAATTCAATGCGCTTCGTATCCACGCCGGGCACCATCGTTGGCTTTCTAGGCCCCGGTTCTTTTTCTGCAGAGCTATGATCGTCACACCCGCTGGGAACCCGGGCGCGTCCGGATAGTCCGCACCAAGGTCTCGCACGACTACGTCGACTCGATAGCCATTTTCAGCCAACCGACGGATCGCATTGATGATGCTCGGGGCCGCCCCGATGTACTCTTCCCAAAAACAGATCAGCGCTCGCGGGGCGGGCGGGTTCGGCATGGTGGTCTCCGCATTCGTTTGTAGCGAAATCTTAATGTAACTTCCGGTTCAGCCGGCGATACTGACGGATAATGGCAAGTAGTTGGCCGACGACGCGGCGCGTTTGCAATAGCAATGTGAAACAGACGGCGCGATCAAATCTGAACTGCAACACCTTCCTCGTGTAAGGTGCGCACATGCAAAAAAGAAGAACGTATCAGCAGCTTCAGCCTGAAGAGCGCATGACCATTGCAAGCATGAAGCAGCAGGGTTCGAGTGTTCGGCCATGGCCCGAACTGTGAGCCGCGAGCTGACCAGAAACACGTGTTCTGTCGTGGGCTATGCGTCTGCCCCGGCGGAGTCGCTCAGCACGAGCCGACGCCGGCAATCAGTCTTCCGTCGGCGTGCTGGTTGAGCGCACCAGTCGCCTGGTGCTGCTGGCGAAGATGGAAGACGCCACCGCCGCTTCGGCACTGGCGGGCTTCACTGCCAAAGTGAATTCGATCGCCGCCCCACTGCGCCAGAGCTTCACTTACGACCAGGGTAAGGAAATGACCCGGCATCAGGAGGTCAGCGCCGCCACCGGCGTGCGTGTGTACTTCTGCGTTCCGCACGGTTCATGGCAACGCGGTACCTGCGGGAACACCAACGGGCTGCTGCGGCAGTATCTGCCCAAGAGTACTGACGGCACTATCACGTTGCTGAGACGGTCGGGTAAGCTTGGTACAGAACCATACCTTTGACAGGTGAGGCACAAGCGAGTCCATTAAAAGGCTTCTCGGAATCTCTGTCTCGCCGCAGTCCTCGAAGTTTTTATTCAGTTCCCGACCAATGACAATATCAGGGAGTTTCGCATCGAGGCAACGGCGCAGCGCTTCGATGATCTGTTTATTGAACTCTAACCCACGCTTATAGCACCCTCGAAAATGTGCGCGATATCCAGTTCGCGCATTGAAGAACCAATCGAATAACCCAACGCCCACGGCGAATTGGACAACAGCGCGGGAGTCGTCCGGTTGGGCCTCTGCGTGTTCGCGTCCGAATCGCACTACGCCGAGACCGAACGCCTCATCCAATGCCTTCACGGTTGCCTCCAGCAGTGCGCTTGGCGGTCCTGCCATTTCGAGTGTAAAGGCTCGATTAAGGTCGGAGCATGCTATCTGGTCAAAGCGCCAGCTTGAGTTGTCCGGAAGACCTGTGCACCGGGGATCGGGCATTGCGTAACCCGCATGGCGAGCATCCAATAACAGCTTCCATCTTTCAACGTCCCACTATCCCAACGTTTCTCGCACAAACTGCATAGCACACACGCCGATAGACCAACATGCCAAAACAGTCCGCCTTGAGATGTAAAATCCGCCGAAACGCCGGTTTTTGCAGGTAGCTCGAGCGCCTCTGCATCGCTAAAGGTCAGGGTTTCGGGGATGAAGTTTTGTCAAAAACCCGGCGCTAAGCCCCGTTAGAACAGTGTTGCAGCATGGAGCCATCTTGAAAAAAGTATTCGTCACCGTGTTTTTAGTGTCGCTCGCGGCGTACGCCAATGCCAGTTCGGCCGATACGCCCTCGCAACAGGCCGCTGATAGGGGCTATGGGAACCTGCACAGCCAATCCCTCGCACCCATTAAACCGTCCAATCGGGCTCCGCAATCCGGTGCAAAAACGAGCAAGCTGACGAAGCAGCAAGCGGCAGACAGGATCTACGGAAATATTCACAGCAACAGCATGAAGCCGCTCAACAAGTAAACCGAGCCGGATTGCGGGAAAGGTCAGGGTTTCGGGGATGGTTTTTCAGGGTTGTATATCTCAATGCAAGGCAGCCCGCGACGCGGGCGCGTCAGCCGGTAGGGAAAGCATCGCGGGGAGTCGGTGTGCAACGTTGGAACCCCGGCCCTCTGGCCGACGAAACCACAGGACGCTTCGTCGTCGCCGAGATAGTCAGCGAAATTATTGAACGCCCACCACGAAGCGCGCGCGAGTTCCACGTTCTGGCGCACCGAATAGTGCGTGCGCAACAGGCCGGACGACTGTGACGTGCTGCCCGCGCCGATCATGCCCTGTTCGATAATCAGCACCCCGTTGAGCTTTGCCTCGTGTGCCGTACGGATGAGCGCAGCCAGCACATGCCCGTTCTGCAAATCATCGTTGTCGTTCGGACATCACCGATATGTACCGCGTTCCGTGCTGTCGGTTATACCCCTCGCAAAGCTTGAGCCCGGCGACGTTCGCGATAGCGTAGGCTTCGTTGGTATGCTCGAAGCTGCTCGTGTGCAGGTACTCTTCCTTTACGGGCTGCGGGCAACACTTTGGATAAGTGCATGATGAACCAAAGAAGAGCAGATCGGGTGGTGATAGCCGTGACTGGCAATGCGCCGGAGAACGCCGAACCAACCATACCCTTGTGTCCAGCGACATAGATCCGGGAAGTCTTTATTCATGTTGGTGCCCAATCGTCCATTGAGGCGCATTGATCCGAAGGTGATTTCAAGTGGAGCGTGGATCCTGAAAGGCCCGACGTGCGATTCTCAGGTTAGTGACGGGTGTAGACAGCGTGTGAGACCACCTTGCACCGCGAGACTCGCTTCAGCCAACGTCATGGCATATTCGGTCAACCCGTCCAGTGACCCTGGAACTTGCTCCTATGCTTGCAGACGCGTGAGGTCGTTCTCTTTTCATCAAGCGGGGCCGCGTGATGGTCAAGCTCTATACGGCCGATCGGAAATTCCTGACGAGCCGCGTGCTGTGCGCGGGTGATGTCAACTTGCTGGCCTCAGGTGGGCACGGGTTCGAGGTCATCGACGACGTATCTTTCATCGAAGTCAAGCAGGGCGCTTCACGGCGAACCCATAACCGATGAATCGAATTGGCGATGCCGGGAAGTACGTGTTCGACGCAAGACCAGAGGGTGGATGATGGAAGACGCGGGGAGTTCTGAAGACGCAACGGCAGCGGCGATCGCAGAAGCGTCGCTCGGTCACTCCTGTCGGCGCATCGTCCCGGTCATTCTCGCAGGCGGATCGGGCACGCGCCTCTGGCCGATGTCGCGTGAGCAGTTTCCAAAGCAGTTGATCGATGTGGTCGGACGGGATTCATTGCTGCAGGCTACCGTCACACGGATGGAGGGTTTCGTCGGCGGCTTCGACGTCGACACTCAGCCGATTATCGTGTGTGGGGAGGAACACCGGTTCCAGACAGAAGAGCAGGTGCGGGCGTGCGGCGTCTGCGCGAAGATTATCGTCGAGCCTGCGCGGCGCGATACCGCGCCGGCGCTCACGCTCGCGGCGCTCGCAGCCGTTAATGAGGATGACGACGCGATCATGGTGGTGATGCCGTCTGATCATTCCATCTCAGACATTCCGGCGCTGCATCGTGCGATCGCAATTGCCGCTGAATATGCCGAACGCTCCATGATCGTGACGCTCGGCGTTGCGCCCACACGGCCGGATACCGGCTTTGGCTACATCCGAATCGGCGACGCCTTCGAAAACGGCGCACATCTGATCGACCGCTTCGTCGAAAAGCCCACGACCGAACTCGCCGCGCAGTACGTCGCTGCAGGCACCTACTGGTGGAACAGCGGCATCTTCATCGTGCGAGCGGGCGTGTGGCTCGAAGCGCTAGCCAAGCTCAACGGCGACATGCATGCGGCCTGCACCGCGGCGTTCGCGGAAGGCAAGGCGGACGACAACTTCATTCGTCCTTGCCCGTTTCAGTTCGGCCGTGTGCCGGCGGATTCCATCGACTATGCGGTAATGGAGCACATCGGCGCGGCCGGCTCGCCTTGCAAAGGCGTGGTCGTGCCATTGGCGGCGGGATGGTCGGACCTTGGATCCTGGGATGCCGTGTGGGAAGCGATGGAAAAGGACGGACTCGGCAACGTCGCGAGCGGGCGTGTCGTTTTCGAAGGCGCGACCTCGAGCTATGTGCGCGCCGAGGGCGGGCGGCTGGTTGCATGCGTTGGCACCTCCAACGTAGTCGTCGTCGACACGGACGACGCCGTGCTCGTCGCCGACCGCTCGCACGCGCAGGACATCAAGACGCTGGTGGCGCGCTTTCGCGAGCAGCGCGCGCCTGAAGCCGAGACGCACCGGAAGGTGCGCCGTCCGTGGGGCTTCTACGATGCGATCGAGCGCGGCGAGCGGTTTCAGGTGAAGCGCATCGTGGTTGCGCCAGGCGCTCGCCTGTCATTGCAGATGCACCACCATCGCGCCGAGCACTGGGTCGTCGTGCGCGGCACCGCGCTCGTGACACGGGGCGAGGACCAGTTTCTTCTTTCAGAAAACCAATCGACCTTCATTCCGCTCGGCGTGCAGCATCGGTTGGAGAATCCGGGCAAAGTGCAGCTCGAAATCATCGAGGTTCAATCGGGCAGTTATCTCGGCGAGGACGATATTGTGCGCCTGGACGACTGCTACGGCCGAATTTGACCCTCGGTTGATACGCACGTGAGACACCAACGTCTCACCAACTTCTATCCGCCGGTGTCATGCCGGCCTCATCCTTTATGCGCGCTGCGCCGGACACTGCGATCCGGGAGATGTGCCCCATCTGATTATCGGTTACGTTCAGCAACCCGTCGGCCCTCCGGGCACATCACACTCCAACCTCGTGAATGTCGAACTGCGTGCCATCCGGCTGGTTTCGGCTTCAGCCCTGAATCAGCGGGAGCCTGAGCAAAAGCGTCGACCTTTCTGACGACGCTCCCGGCGTTGGCCAGCGCCTTTGAGGCCGATTTCACCGACGTGCCGTACGCGGCGGCCGTCCAGTTTCCCCTTGATGCCCAAGCGCACGCGACAGATTGCCCACCTCGCGCTTGAGCAACTCCGCGAACTGCGCGACGCGCTCATCGGTTACGCGCACGCTCGGCCCGAAGATGCACACCGAACCTGCCACCTGGTTCGCGCCGTTGAAGAACGGCGCGGCTACCGCGACTGCGCCGGCGATCAGCTCGTGATGGCTGGTACCGAAGCCTCGTGCGCGGACCGCGTCGAGATCGGCGGCTAGCGCCGCGACGTCCTGATCCGGATCGGTCAGATAGCGCCGCAGATCGTCCTCCGACAGCGACATCTGCGAAAGAATCGTGCGGCCGCTCGCGCCGAGCACGAGCTTCTCGCGATAGCCGACCCCGCGCCGGAAACTCAGCGGCTGCGGACTTTCCAGTTCGGCCACGCAGATCCGGTACGTCCCCTCCGGCACGAACAACGCGACCGTCTCCGATGTCGCTTCCCAAAGCTCGCGCAGCATCGGCTGCGCGAGCTGCGCGATCGTATTGTTCGCCATCCACGCGTGCGCGAGTTGCGCGACCGAACTGCCGAGCCTGAAGCGTTGCGGCTCGCCCGACGAGGCGAGAAAGCCGTTCTGTTCGAGTGTATTCAGCAGGCGGTACAGCGTCGGTCGGCTCAGGTCCACGCGGGTCAGCAGCTCCGCGACGGTCAATTCTTTGTCCCCGGGTCGGAACGCCAGAAGAATTTCTAGCGCCCGTTCGACTGCCCGCACATTTTCGTGCGGTTTTTTTTCTTCCATTTGAAATTTCCTTTCTGCGGCGGCCCGCGTCGATTGCACATTGTAGTGAAAGTCCCTAGCCGCAAGAACTTGACGTCGATCAATCTGTCCGTACAATGAGACTACATTCTCATACAACGGACAACGGGATTCGGAGGAATGATGGACAAGAACATGTCGGAAACTCTGGTTCGCACTGGCCCAGGCACGGCGATGGGCGATCTGATGCGCCGCTACTGGGTGCCGGTGCTCCTCGCCAGCGAAATCGCAGAGCCTGATTGCCCGCCGGTGCGCGTGCAGATCCTCGGCGAAAAGCTGCTCGCTTTTCGCGATTCCGACGGCCAGCCGGCGCTGATCGACGAGTTCTGCTCGCATCGCGGCGTGTCGCTGTACTTCGGCCGCAATGAAGAGAACGGCATCCGCTGCTCGTATCACGGTCTGAAATTCGACCGCAACGGCAACTGCGTGGAAGTGCCGTCCGCGCCGCAGGCGTGCAAGCACATGGGCATCACCGCGTATCCGTGCATCGAACGCGCGGGCATCGTGTGGGCGTACATGGGGCCGAAGGACCGCCAGCCGGCGCCGCCGGATCTCGAGTGGTGCAATCTGCCGGAGAGCCACGTGTTCGTCTCGAAGCGGCTGCAGGAATCGAACTACCTGCAGGCGATGGAAGGCGGCATCGACACGAGTCACGTGTCGTATGTACACCGCTACGAAGTCGACGAGGACCCGATGCATCAGGGCACGAAGGCACTCGACTACATCAAGGCGGACGGCAACGTGATCTTCGAGATCGAGAAGCAGCCGTTCGGCCTCACGCTGTTCGGCCGCCGCAACGGCGAGCCGGATTCGTACTACTGGCGCGTCACGCAGTGGCTGTTCCCGTGGTACACGCTGATCCCGCCGTTCGGCGATCACTCGCTCGCGGGCCACGTATGGGTGCCGATCGACGATCACACCTGCTGGGCGTGGAGCATCAACTTCCGCCCGGACCGTCCGCTCGACGAGCAGGAACTGGCCGACCTGAACGCCGGCAAGGGCATTCATTGTGAGTACGAGGAGGGTGGCACGTTCCGGCCGAAAGCGAACAAGGACAACGACTACCTGATCGACCGCCAGGCACAGAAGGAAAAGCGCGCGTACTCGGGCGTGTTCGGCTTCGCGATGCAGGACGCGTCGCTGCAGGAAAGCATGGGTCCGATCCAGGATCACGGCAAGGAAAAGCTGCTGCCGACCGACCGCGCGATCGTGATGGCGCGCCGCATGATGTACGAGGCGGCAACGGCGCTGGTGCCCGACACCGATCCGCCCGCGATCGACGCCGACCAGCAGCGCGTACGTGCTGCCGGCGTGCTGCTGCCGCGCGATCAGAAGCCGCAGGAATGGGCGGTGATCCATCTGCACGACGGCAAGGACCAGCCGATCTACTCGATCTGATGCACCGCGGAGCCGGACTTCGGTCCGGCTGCGCGTGTCGTCGTCTGGTCCGACTGTTCTGCCCATCCCGCAAAAGGAGGCCGGCTGCGCGCCGGCATGCAATGCAGCAACGTAAAAGACTCGAGGACAAGGTCGCGCTGATCACCGGAGGCGGAGGCGGCATCGGTGCCGCGACCGCGCGCGTGTTCTGCGCGGAGGGCGCCGCGGTGGTGCTCGTCGATGCGAACCAGGAGGCGCTCACGCGCGTCGCCGACGAACTGAAGGCGGCTGATCCGTCCGCGCGTGTCGAGACGTTCGCGGCCGACGTGTCGCACGACGCCGATGCGGTGCGCGCGGCGCAACTCGCCGCCGATTCGTTCGGCTGGCTCGACGTGCTGGTGAACAACGCGGCGATGCGCAACTACAGCGCGCTCGCCGACGCGACGCCGGCCGAGTGGCAGGCGATGGTGTCGGTCAATCTGGTCGGCACATCCAACTATTGCAGGGCAGCGCTGCCGTTCCTGCGTCGCGCGGGCCGCGCGAGCATCGTCAACGTGTCGTCGTGCTACGCGGTGACCGGCCGCAAGGGCATGGGCCTGTACGACGCGACCAAGGCCGGCATGCTCGCGATGACCCGCACACTCGCGTTCGAGGAGACCGCGAACGGCGTGCGCGTGAACGCGGTGTGCCCGGGTTCGACGCTGACCGAATTCCACATGAACCGGGCCATTGCATCGGGCAGAAGCGTCGAAGTGCTGAAGACGCAACGCCAGGACACGTCGATGATCGGCCGTTGGGCGTCGCCCGAAGAGATCGCATGGCCGATCCTGTGGTTCGCGAGCGACGAGGCTTCGTACATAACCGGCACGACGCTGATGGTCGACGGCGGCCTGTCGGCGATGTGAGCGGAGGAGGTGGCATGAACATGACCGATTCCACGCTGATGGTGCGTGTCGCCGCACGACGCGACGAAGCCGACGGGATTGCCGGCTTCGAGTTCGCCGACATCGACGGCCGCGACCTGCCGCCGTTCGAGGCGGGCGCGCACATCGACGTCTACGTGCCCGGTGGGCCGGTGCGGCAGTACTCGCTGTGCAACGCGTCTCGCGAGCGTCACCGGTATCAGATCGCGGTGTTGCGCGCCGCCGATTCGCGCGGCGGTTCGCAGCGCATGCACGACGCGGTGAACGAAGGCGACGCGATTCGCATCGGCGTGCCACGCAATCACTTTCCGCTCGCCCGGCATGACGCGAAGCCGCTATTGCTCGCGGGCGGCATTGGCGTGACGCCGATTCTCTGCATGGCGGAGCAGCTGGCGGCAATGGGCGCGGCGTTCGAAATGCATTACTGCGCGCGCTCGAAGAGCCGTGCGGCGTTCGTCGAGCGAATCGCCGCGTCGTCGTGGGCGGGCAACGTGCAATACCACTTCGACGACGCGCACGGCATGCTCGATCTGAATGCACTGCTGACGGACGCCGGCGCGGACCGGCATCTATATGTGTGCGGTCCGCAGGGCTTCATGAACGCGGTGCTCGACACGGCCCGCTCGCTCGGCTGGAGCGACGATCGTCTGCATTACGAATACTTCGCGGCGGCGCAGCCGTCGGGTGATGGCGCGTCGTTCGACGTGCGGCTCGCGCGCTCGGACCGCGTCGTGTCGATTGCGGCCGATTGCACGGTCACCCAGGCGCTCGCGGCGGCGGGCGTCGACGTGCCGGTGTCGTGCGAGCAGGGCATTTGCGGTACCTGCGTCACGCGGGTGCTCGAAGGCGAACCTGACCACCGCGACCTGTTCCTGTCGCCAGAAGAGCAGGCCCGCAACGATCAGTTCCTGCCGTGCTGTTCACGCGCGAAGTCGAGGGTGCTCGTGCTCGATCTGTAACCGTAATCGCCGGCCCGGCCGCCAGGCGCGGTCGGCGCCATCCATCAGAAAGAAAACGGGCGGCCGCTGGCACGCCCGGCATCGGAGGAGTCATGGAGAAGAATCTGGCGTCGTCGGAGGGTATGCCCGCGAGCGTCTGGACCGCGAACGGTGCGAGGGCGGCGAGTAGCGCCGACACGAGCCCGTATCGCTGGGTCGCGCTGTTCATCGTCTGGGCCGCGTTTCTGCTCAGCTATGTGGTCCGCGTCGCGTGGAGTACGGTGGCCGCGCCGGTCGGCGCGTCGCTCGGCATCGGCGTGTCGATGCTCGGTGCGTTCGTCACCGCGTTTTACGCGGGCTATGTGATCGCGAACGTGGTTGGCGGCATGCTGACCGATCTGCTCGGCGGTCGCGCGATGCTCACGCTTGCGCTGCTGCCGCTCGGCGTGCTCACGTTCACGTTCGGCTATACGCATTCGCTCGCATTCGGCATCGTGATTCAGGCCGCGATGGGTTTTGCGGCGGGCGCCGACTACTCGGCCGGCATGAAGATCATTCCCGCATGGTTCACGCGCGACCGTGGCCGCGCAATGGGCCTCTACACGACCGCGACGTCGCTCGCCGTCGTGATCGCGAACGCGGTCGTGCCATCGTTCTCCGCGCGGCACGGCTGGTCGAACGCATTCCATATGCTCGGCATCGTCACGTTCGCGTGGGGCATCGTCACGTTGCTGCTGCTGAAGAACCGGCCTTCGAACGAAGCGAAGCCCGCGCGCAACAGCCTCCAGGAAATGCTTGGCCTGTTGCGCAACCGTAATCTGATCGCGCTGTCGATCGCGGGCTGCGGCGGGTTGTGGGCGACCGTCGGCTTCGGTGCATGGGGCAACGCACTGATGACGCGCCAATACGGCATTGCGCCGATCGTCGCCGGATCGATCGTCGCCTCGTTCGGCATTGGCGCGGTGATCGCGAAGCCGACGCTCGGCTGGATCTCCGACCTGCCTGGTGTGTCGCGGCGGATGATGTCGATCGGCTGCCTGATCGCCTTCTCGATCGCGCTGCTGGTGTTCGGCTACTGCTCGACGGTGCATCAGTTCTATCTGGTCGCGCCGATTCTCGGTGCGTTCTCGTTCGGCTATCTGCCGGTGCTGATGGCTCAGGTCAGCGACGCATCGGGCAAGCGTCTCGCGGGCGCGAGCGCCGGCTGGACCAATGCTATCTGGCAGTCCGGCAGCGCGGTGTCGCCGATGGTGGTCGGCTCGCTGTATGGCGCGAGCCATTCGTTCATGCTCGCGCTCCTCACACTCGCGATCGGACCCGCTATCGCGGTCATCGCGATGTTCTTCGTCAACCCGCACATCGCACGCGAATGACCGATGCTCCGATAGCCGACGCGGCCCCGCGCCGGCTACCGCGACGACAGAGGTCGGACGATAACTAATCCGCATCACAAAACAACTCACTTTCCAGCAGGAGACACATGGTGAAGCACAAGCCTCTCGCCAGGCCGTCGAAGGTCCTTTTTGCATGTGGTATTGGTATCGGCATCAGCGGCGCGGCGCATGCGCAGTCGTCGGTCACGCTCTATGGCATCGTCGACTCGGGGGTGACCTACGTGACTCACGCTGTCACGTCGCAGGGATCGTCGGGCACGCAGGTCGCTCTCGGCACCGGCAACCGGCTGAATTCGCGTTGGGGTTTCACGGGCAAGGAAGATCTCGGCGGCGGACTGCGGGCGATTTTCACGCTCGAATCGGGCATGTCGATGAACACCGGTGCCCTGCAGCAAGGAGGGCGGCTGTTCGGCCGGCAGGCGTTCGTCGGACTCGAATCGGAGCGCTACGGCGCGATGATGCTCGGCCGGCAGATGACGCCGATGTATCGCTACTTCCTCGCGCTCGACCCGCTCGGTTATTCGAGTTACGGCCTTTCCGCGCAGGACGCGCAGTTCGTCGGTCGCGCGGATAACGCGGTGTCGTATCTCGGCCATGTGGGACCATTCGAGCTGAATGCGCTCTACAGCCTCGGCTATGACGCAGTCACCTACAACGTGCCGGTGGCGGGCTCGTTCCGCGTCGGCAAGCAGTACGACATCGGCGGACGCTATGTGCAGGGGCCGCTGAATCTGACGTTCGTGTACGAGCAGCGGCAAGGCTCGGCCATCGCGTCATCGGGCGACAGCGAGCGCCGCTACGTGGCCGGCGGTTCGTATCAGATCGGCAAGGCGACGCTGTACGGCGGCTACGAATTGCTGCTGAACGACGTCCGGTCGACGCTCGCCGCATCGCCGCCGCAGTCGATGGCGTTCGCGGGCGTGCGCTACAGGGTGACACCGGCGCTGGACCTCGCAGCCGCGACTTACTACCACGCGTATCGCCAGGTCGACGCGCACGCATTGAGCACCGGTGTCAACGCGGACTACTGGCTGTCGAAGCGCACGGCGCTGTACACCGACATCACGTATGTGATCAACAGCTCGAAGGCCGCGCTGAGTGCGACGGGGTGGGCGACTTCGGTCGCGACGACGACCGTGAAGACCGGCGCGAACCAGCTCGCTGTTGCGGTCGGCGTGCTGCACAAGTTCTGACTTGATGCTGCAAAGAGGGCGACCGAGGCCGCCCTCTCAATCGCTCAGTGCGTCGCGATGATCGCGCCGGCCTTTCGCCGACGCGTAATACCGCTGCAAGGCGTCGGTCGAGCGCGCGCCCAACGCGCGGATCTGGGCGTGCCAGTCGGTTTCCACTGGCCACTCACCGGCGATCACGCGCGGATAGATCTGCCGCGCATAGCGATGCAGTGCCTTCGCGCCGATGTTGCCGCTGACGCCAAGCAACGCATGCAAGCTCGCGTGCGTCGCCTTGATATCGACGGCCGCGCTGTTGCCTGCGAGGCGCACGACGAGCGAGCGAATCTGTTCGATGCCGTTCAGGAACGATTCGTCAAGCAGATCGAGCGAGACTAGTTCCTTGAGGTGCGCTTCGTCGAGCAGGCTTTCTTCAGCGATGGTGGCGGCCGCGGGCGCGTTCGCAGTGGGGGGCAATGCCACCGGCGTCGCCGCAAAATCCGTTTGCGCGGCTCCGCCCGCGGTTTCCGTGATTCGTTGCGGAGCGTCCGCAACCAGCGCGCCGCGGGTGCCGAACTGCCGCGCGAGACATGCGTACAGCGAGCCGGCCTGCACCGGCTTGATCAACACCTCGTTGATCCCGGCGGCAACGCAGGCCTGCACCGCTTCGGCATCGGTGTGACTGGTCAGCGCAATGATAGGCAGCGTCGCGTAGGCATCGGTGCGCGCGCGAATCGACTTCGTCGTCTCGATGCCGTTCATGCCCGGCATGTTCACGTCCATCAGGATCGCGTCGATGAAGCCGTCTTCGTGCAGTTTGGTCAGCACCGCCTGACCGTGGTCGGCCTCGACGACGCTCGCGCCGCAGCGCTCCAGATACGCCTTCGCGACAAGCCGGCTGTAGGTGTCGTCGTCGGCGATCACAAAGGTTCTGCCGGCGAAGACATCGGGCAGTTCGCCCGGCTGATGATGCGCACCGTTGTCGAAGAGGGTCTGCAACGCCGTGAGCAGCTCCTGCACACTCGACGTCTTGCTGATGATCTCGTCCATGCCGGCGCGCCGCGCGCGCAGTCGCACCGCGATGCCCGGTTCGGCGGTATAGGCGGCGATCAGCACGTTGCGGTTCGGGCAGTCTCTGTCGGCGCGGAGGCGCTCGGTCGCCGTGTAGCCGTCCATCGCGGGCATGCTGATGTCCATCAACACGAGGTCGTAGAGCGGCGCTCGCCGCAACGTGGCGAGCGCAAGCTCGCCGCCCGACGCCTCGCTGACATAGGCGCCGGCCTGCGTCAGCACGCGGCGGGTGCGGGCGCGCAGCGTGTCGTCGTCGTCGACGACGAGCACGCGCTTGCCCTTGAACGCCGGCATCGCCCGTTCAAACAGGCGCCGCTCGTGCTCCTCGACCTCGTCGGCCGCCACCGGTGGAAAGCGCAGCGTGAACGCGGTGAACTTGCCGAGTCCCGATTCGCAGTCGATGCTGCCGCCGAACGCGCGCATCGCGCGCTGGCAGTACGCGAGCCCGAGCCCGGTGCCGCCCGAGTTGCCGGCCGTGCGAAACGGCTCGAACAGATGCTGCAGGATCTCCGGCGCGATGCCGGGGCCGGTGTCGCGTACGATCACCGAGTCGCGGTCGACGGTCAATGTGAGTGTCGCCTGCGGATACGCGACGATGTGATGCAGCGCGTTCTTGATCAGGTTGAACAACGTGAACAGATAGACCGTCTCGTCGACCTTGAACACGAAGTCGCGCCTGACGACGACGCTCACCTTCGCGCGTTCCTTGTCGTTGTCGAAGCCGTATTCGGCGAGCGCCTTGCGCGTGGTCGCGCCAGCGTGGAGGTAGCTGAGACTATCCGGGCGGATCGATTTCGCGGCGACTTCGTCGAGCGTCATCGCGATGATGCGCAGGCCGCGCTCGATCGACAATTGCCCCTGCGCGAGGTGGTTGTACATCAGCGAGGCCGTGCCGTCGGTCAACGTCGGCGCCGCGCCCGCTTCGGTCGCCGCGGGCAGTGCTTCCTCGACGCGGTCGAGCACGTGCCGCAACTGGCTCAGCGGATTGCGCATCTCGTGCGCGATGGACCCCGCGAGCGCCTGCAAGGCGCGGTTCTTTTCGACGAAGATGCGTCCCTTGCTGATCGCATGACTGAACGCCATGCTGCACAGCACGACCACCGGCAGCAACGCGAGATTGGACTTGTCCTGCGCGCTGAGAACGACCGGCGTCGGCGCGCTCAACACGCCGGCGAGCCCGCCGGAAAACACGCCAATACCGATGCACGTTATCAGCAGCAGGGGGTTGTCGATACACAGCGCCAGAATGAAGATCATCATGACCTCGGTCATCATCCACATCGTGGAGAAACCATTTCTGACGGTCAGGAACGTGCAGACGAACGGCAGCACGTAAATCAGACAGCAATGCCAGTAGATCAGCAGCGCAGGGTTGTAGCGCCTCGGCCAGCGCGCCTGGAACAGCAGTGGAACGCAGACGGCCGCCGCGCTGAGCCGCAGCAGCAGGTTGTCGTAAGGCTGCGGAAGGATGTAGGTCCAGACGACGTAATAGATGGGGTGACACAGGAGGCCCAGTGCGCCTCCCCATCGAATTGCGAACCTGCTTCGTTCCAGCATATCCCGCATGCTTTCGCGCGGTATCGCCATCAGGCCTCCGAGTTCATTAGGAACCCATCATTTCATGCGTATTGAATTGCTGTGATTCGACGCCTTCGGCGAGCGAATCGCCGTTCTTGCCGTGAAACGGTCCGACCGAAAAGCCATACTTCTTCAGCAGACCATGAGTATAAGAGACCGACCACACGGGCGGGCTGCCAATGATGAAATCGGAGGCGATACCTTCCTGCCATGCCGAATAGCCTTCGGCGAAGCAGGTATAGCAGTCGCGGGTGGATGGCAGCCTGAACGGGAACGCGGTGTCGAGTCCGGCGGGCCCGCGCGCGAAGCATTCAATATAGAGCGTATGACCGCGAGAAGCGAGTTCCGCTTCGACGCTTGCCGCGCGCGGATGGGAGTCGTCGATCCAGAATTGCGCGCGTTTGAGATCGGCCGCGCTCAGGTAAGGCACGCTCGTGCTGCTCGCGAGAATCGCGCCGTCGAAGTCCGGCAGGGGCGTGTCCGGGCTGAACGTATGCACCGATACTTTCGATTTGCCGAGCAGGTCCGACGCGAGCAGCTCGTTCGCCTGATCGATCAGCAGGTTGATCTTGTCGGGCAGATCGATCAGCACCAGCTCCTTCGGCGCATCCTTGTAGAGCAGATACTTCGCGACCGTCGTGCCGAGCCGGCCGGCCGCGCCGAACAGCGCGAGCTTCGTGTTGCCGAACTCGAGGTCGAGCTGTTCGCAGCAATGGATCGCCCAGTCCTTCAGCATCGCCGCGGTCGCCGCGTGACCCGTCGTGATGTGAGGCGGCTTGACCGGCCGGGGCAGCGCGCCGTAGTTGCACGCGTAGGGCGTCGACGCGCCCATCGCGACCATGTTCAAGCCCGCCTTTCGGGCGAGCTCGAGCGCCGGAAAGAATTGCGTCTCGCGAAAGCGCTTGATGCCGCGCGGGCTGCCGAGCCACATTTCGAGCGGCACCGGGCAGGCGATATTCGCGCCGATCACCTGCGCGCCCGAATAGATCGGCGATGCGATGAAAGGCCTGGTTTTCCACAACTCCTCTTCGAACGATTCGCTTCGTTCGCGAACGTTGTGAAAAGAAAATGAAAGGGTTTCCCAATCGGTCGCGTGGAACAGAAAGCCGACTCCCCCCTGACGGGCCGGCAGGCTATCCCGGATCTGTTCCGGGTGAATTTCGTGCTTGAGCGCAAGCGGTGCACTATTCCGATGCAAAAGAAGTCCGGTTGGCTCGTTTGAAACAGGCGACACGTCTTTAAGGAGAGCGGTTTTCATTGGTTTTTCCGTGGTTTTGATTAGACGCTGGAAAAGTCAGCGCGCGGCGTGGCCAGCCGGTTGGACCGGCGACCCTTCAACTCTAGAGAAATCCACACCAATATGCCCGTCTGTTCGTGCACACAGCATTCACGAGCGGTCCATGACGGGTTGCCCGCCGGGTGGAGGTCGGCTTTGGGCAAACTTTTGAAAGGATTACGGCAGAAGTTTCGATGTGTTACGGCGCGTCGGGGGCCGTCATCGAATGGAAAAGGGCCGCTCGGCGGCCCTTTGCTTGCATGCCAGGCGAATTCCGGATTAGCGTGTGATGCTATAGCCGATTCGCGCGATCCAGCGATGCTGGTTGTAGTCGAGAATGTCCTCGCCATAACCACTGAAGAAGCCGAGCCACAGATAACCGCCCCAGCGGCTATTGATCAGCTTCGCCAATGGATAGGTGAACTGCGTATCGACGCTGCCTTTGCCGCCTTGCGTTCCTTTGCGCAGCGTCGTGTCCAATTGCGCGCCGTCGGGGCTGCCGTAGATGAACCGCAGATCCACATAGCCGCGGTAGTCGGCGATGTCATGGTTCTCGCCGGCGATGTGCGTATAGTAATAAATCTTCGGCTCGATGGTCAGATGGTAGCTGTGGATGTCGCCGAAATCCCAGATCGGCTTGACGAACACATAGTCGACGCCGCGCGATTCCGGACCGTCGCGTCCATTCGATTCGTGTTCGTAGCCAGCCATCACGCCCATTCTGCTCCACCACGTGCTCTTCCAGCCGGTGTCTTCGAGGTAATAAAAGAGTGCCGGCATATAGCTGGTGTCGCGGAACGGCGCAGAGTACTTCTTGAGATCCCACAGCGACGTTTGCGTATAGGCGAAGTACAGGTTGTCCGCGAAACCACGCGAGCGCGGGTCGTCCGGAACGACGAGGCGGAACTTGAAGCTGAGCTGGAATTTCGCGAGGGACTCGCTACCGCCGCCATCGGCGAAATACATCGGTTCGAAGGCGGAGAAGCGGTTCAGGAAAGTGTTGATTTGCGGCACCGGCGCATCCGGTCGTGACGGCGCGGGCGACGACGCGATCAGGCTCGTCGACGACGGTGCGCCGCTCGCGGTGCCCGCCGCCGCTGCTCCATTGGCGCTCCCGGCCGACGCGAGCGCCGCGTCCTTGCCGGAGCGCGGCGGACGCGTCAGCAGCACATACGATGGCGACACGTCGAGATCCGGCACGTCGATCTGCATTGCGCCGCGCGCCCATTCGGGCCACGTGCCGGTATAGCGCACTGCCTTCAGTTCGCCGGCGGCGAGCTTCAGATGCTCGGGTGCGCCGCTTTCGCGCGTGAGCGCGAGCCGATGCGGTACCACGTCGGTATTGCTGATCGCGATATTCAATTGCGCCGGCACGTCGACTTCGGTGCCACCGGGTTGATCGCCGGCATAGACGATCGTCACTTCGAGTGGACTGCTCGATAGCGCTTCGCGCGGCGGACGCAATACGGAAACGCCGGCGACGCCATACGCGGAGTAACTGCCGAGCACCAGCGCAGTCATGCAAAGCGATAACCGGGGGAGAAGCCTGGAAAGCGAACTGGAAACCGAGCCGGAAAGCGGACTTGAAGATAATCGGGAAACACGCGAGCGGTGGCTGCGAACGGCGGACTGGCGGTCTTTCTTCACGCGAGACATCGATCGATTCCGCACACGAAGCTCCTGGTGGTCTACGAGAGTTCAGGTCGCAAAGAGACGATAGCGTTAATGCGTGTAATTGGGTAGAAAATCGCGGCCGCCGTGTTTCATTGCGGAAATGGCGACGCATGCCGGTTACCGCTATCTGGCATTCTGCTCATTCTGCCAGTGCGATTACCGATTGCGTGAGTGGAAAATGAATTAGGAGCGCTATCGGTGCAAATAGCGGAGGGACGTGGGGATAATGCCGGTGTGTCGTTGCATCTGCGCAACGAAGGCTTAAATGTCAAATCGATTGTCATTCGCGACCCGGTGTATCCCCGCGTTCGCCTCAGTCATTTCCGTTATGGCAATTGCGCTTCAATTAGCGATTCGCTTTCGTGACAATTCGTTGCGCGGCCAATGCGGCGACTGAATGCTTTCTTCAATAGACGAATTTCCGGTATTGCTCCGGCGCGCTTGCATTGTCGAGTTCGCTCACGCGCGGCATATGGCGCAGCAGGCGTTTCGCCCGTGGCGGCAATTGCTGATAGACGGCGCCGGGTACGTCGATGTGGACTTCCGAAGCGGCCCACGGTTGTCTCCTTTATCCAATCGTCGCGTTGGGGATGCCTGAGATGCCTGAAGTTGCCTGGATGTGCCTGGATGTGCAGCTCATTGCCTCGGCGAGACCAGCAGCGACACCGGCACGCCGTGACAATCGACCTCCGCGAGAACCGTCGCGCCGAGCTCGGCGCCCGACCTGGTGGGCGAGTCGAACGGGCTCGCGTCGTGATCGATGCGCAGAATGTTCAGCGGCCAGGACGGCCGCGTCAGCCGCTCGTGCGCGAACGCGCCGACCCAAAGCGGCGCCGCGGAGGTGCCGTTGTCGACCGCGTAGCCGCTCGGCCAGAAGCGAAGCACGTAGCGTTCCTCGCGCGAATTGCCCGGTCGCATGAAGACCAGCGACGACGGCACGCCATTGTTCAGCTTCGGCAGCACCGGCAGCGACACCGCCGCGACGTCGGGCGAAGCGAGCGACAGCAGGCTGTGCGCGGATACGTCGGTGCCCTCGACCCAGCCCTGCGCGCGCAACTGCTCGCGTATCGAAGCGGGCTCGGAGGCCCATTGCAGCGTCAGCGGCTCCTTGCGATCGCCGCCCATGTCGGAGCGAAAGCACGGCAGCCGCCTCCACCCGGAGAGCTTCCACTGCGTCTGCGTGAACTGCACGAGGGGTGGTTGCGGCGCGCCGTCCGGCGGCGTCGGCATTGCGAGGCCGAGCTGCAGGCCGACACTGAGCGCTACGACCGCGAGCACCACGAGCGGCATGAAACGGCGCGGCGGCGGCGGCCGCGGATGCCGCCAGATCGCCGTCAGCGCAATCAGCGCGACCCACACAGACGCGAGCGCCGCGCCGCCGATCGCGTCGGACACCCAGTAGCGGCCGAAGTAGACGCCCGCGAGCGCGACCACGATCACGACGATGATGCTGGCGCCGGCAACCAGCACGCCTTCGAGCTTGCCGACCCGGCGCGCGAGCAGAAACGCGAGAAAGCCGTAGATGATCACCGTCGCGGCGACGTGATTGCTCGGAAACACGAAGTGGCCACTCATGAGTTCGTTGGGCGGGGCGCGGCGCATCGCGAGTTGCAGGCCGAGAATCAGCAACTGCGAAAATACGACCGCCGCGAGCCAGTAGACGATCGTGCGCCAGCGCCGCTCCCACACCATCCACAGGGCAACCGTGACGACCAGCGCGAACAGTGTGATGCCGCTGCCGAGCGTCGCGAGCGCCGCGAGCAACGTGTCGCCCCACGGCGTGCGTATCGATTGCAGAAAGTGATAAACGGACAGGTCGATGGTCGTCAGCGGATCGCCGCTGACGACGTCTTCAAGGACCCCGAAGAAAAGCGCGCCGGCCGCCAGCACGATCAGCGACGTCGCGAGCAGGTGGGTCGCATCGGGCGTGTCGGGGTCGAGCATGCGGCGCGCGATGCGGCCGAGCGGACCCGGATGGCGGCATGCCCAGCTGCCGAGATGACGGCCTGCCGCGCTCGACCACGCATTCGCGTGCGACACCAGAAACCCCGCGCCGCGAAAGCTGAGCCACACGATGCACGCCAGCATCGCGATGATCACGACGAGCCGGAACGACACCGCCCCCGCGAGCAGCACCGACGCGCCGAACACGACGCCGGGCAGGATGTGCGCGGGCGCCCACAGCAGCGCGGAGAGCACGTTGATCGAGAGGAAGCGCAGCGGCCGCATGCCCATCATGCCAGCGACGACCGGCACGATCGCCCGCAGTGGGCCGATGAAGCGGGCGAGCACGACGCTCTTCGCGCCATGCTTCAGAAAGAAGCGCTGGCCCGCGTCGAGTACACCGGGGTGTGCGCGGAACGGCCACAGAGTGACGATGCGCTCCCTGTAGCGATCGCCGAGCCAGAAGCTGGCGCCGTCGCCGGCGACCGCGCCGACGATGGCCCACACGAAGACCCAGGCAAGGCTCAGCGAGCCGGTGCCCGTCAGCGCGCCGGCGAGGAACATCGCGGTGCTGCCGGGGACGAAGGTGCCGATGACCGCGATCGCTTCGAAAAAGGCGGCGAGGAAAACGACCGCGAGCATCCACGTCGAGTGGCCGGCGAGCAGATGCAAAAGGTGGATGTAGGCGTGCTCCATCGTGCGCGATCGGCCGTTCGGGCGTAACGATCGATCATAACGCGCACGGACACGCAGTGGGCGCGGGCGGGAGCGGCGCCGCTGCATCGGTCGCGCGATCGGCTCAGAATAGATACCGTGCTCGGCGGATCGATGCGGTTGGAGGGTAGCTATGAAGACAGCAACAGGTGGGATCGTGTGGTCGGCGTTGCTTGCGGCGCTGCTGACGGTGGGGGCCGCTGCAACGGTAGAGGCCCAGCAACCGGGCCATCCTGGCGGCAGCCAAAACGGCACTCATGCGGGCACGAACGCGGGCACCAGCGGGGGCAGCGGCAATGCGGCTGTCGGCGGCGCGATGGGCATCGGTACCGGCGTCAGTCCGAGTGCCATGCCGGGGCCCGGCATGTCGGCGGGCGGCTCGTATGGGCTCGGCTCGGGTGGCGCGACCGGCTCGGGCGCCGCGCTCAACAACATGCGCGCGAACGGCACGGCGCTCTATATGAATCCCGACCCACGCGCGCCGAACGTGACCGGCCGCGCGGCGCCGCCGCGCTAGCGTGGCACGGATAGAATGCAGGTCCGATCCGACCAAAGGGGAAGCGAATGGCGCACGGCGAGCACAAGTACCACGTATCGGTGAAATGGACCGGCAACCGCGGCAGCGGCACCTCCGGCTACCGCGACTACGACCGCGATCACGTGATTTCTTCCGGCGGCAAGCCCGACATTCCGGGCTCGTCGGATCCGGCGTTTCTCGGCGACGCGACGCGCTGGAATCCCGAGGACCTGCTGGTCGCGTCGGCGAGCGCGTGTCACAAGCTGTGGTATCTGCATCTGTGCTCGGAGGCGGGAATCGTCGTGCTCGACTATCGCGACGACGCCGAAGGCACGATGCTAGATACCGCGCAGGAAGGCCGCTTTTCGCAGATCGTGCTGCGCCCGCGCGTGACGATCCGCGCGAGCGGCGATGTCGAGCTGGCCACGCATCTGCATCACGCCGCGCATCAGAAGTGCTACGTCGCGAACTCCGTCAATTTTCCGATTCTCTGCGAGCCGGTGGTGGAGACGGACGCGCGTTAAGGCGCATGCGGCGGCGCGAAGCGTGCGAGCCGGCTGGCGAGCGTGGCGCCGGCCAGACGTTCGCTAGCGCTCAACGATTGCCGTCGAGCAGATCGCCGAGCAGTTCGTCGAACGCGGCTTGTGCGTCTTCGAGTTCCTGCAGCGCGGCGTCGAAAGTCTGCAACGCAAATTGCGAGGGCTTGCCGCTGCCTGCCGGCGGGAATTGCGATTGCAGCGACGCGAACGCGGTCTGCACCCGCTTGGTGGCGGTCAACACGCGTTCCATTGCGGCGGTTTCTTCGGCTCGCGCCTTGTCGTGATCCATGAGAACTCCGGGGTCGTCGGGTTGCGTCGGAACGGCTCGTGCCGCTTCAAAAGGGGACTAAAGGGGGGGACTATGCCACGTTCGCGCTCAGGACAGCGGCAGACCGCCAAACGCTTTCACTTCGCGCAACGATAAGGCCGATTCCACCGACGTCACGCCCGGCAGGCCGCGCAGTTCGTCGCGCATGAACGTGCCGTAGTCGTCGAGGTCGCGCGCGACGATCTGCAGGATGTAGTCGGCGCTGCCCGACACGTTGTGGCACGACAGGATCCGCGGGATCGCCTGCACCTCGCGCTCGAAGCGCGTGGCCACCACGCGGTCGTGCACGGCGAAGCGCACGAGCACGAACGCGATCACGCCCAGACCGAGCCCGGCGCGCGACAGCACCGCGCGGTAGCGGTCGATGTAACCATCGTTCTCCAGACGTTTCAGACGCCGCGCGCAAGGCGTCTCGCTGAGGCCGACCATCTCGGCCAGACGCGCATTCGACATGCGGCCGTCGTTTTGCAGCGCGGCGAGAATCGCGCGATCGGTTTTGTCGAGATCGTCCGTGGACATGGTCGGGAGGGGGGCTGAAGGTGGTGGAAGGCGTCGCCAGATGTCGAAATATTAGCGCATTCCGCTATTTTTTGAATGCAGAGGAATGAAAATCGCCAGCAAACGCTCCGCATCCGATAGCAACATGGAGCCTCGAACAACAAGGAGGCTCCGATGATTTCCGCTCACCTGCTGGCCGTCTACATGGCGGCATTGATTGTCGTTTATGCGGTGCCCGGGCCGGACATGGCGCTGATCCTGCAAACCAGCATCGCGCGCGGCGTGCGCAGCGGTTTCGCGGCCGCGGCGGGGCTCGGCGTATCGCGCGCGACGCACGTGACGCTGTCGGCGTGCGGCATGGCGGCGCTGCTGCGCAACGCGCCGTGGCTGTACGACGCGGTGCGCTATGCCGGCGCGGTCTATCTCGCGTGGGTGGGGATTCAAATCTTCCGCTCGCCCGGCTTCGCATTGCCGGCCGGGTCGCGCGACAAGCAAGCGGCCGGTGCGCCGCGAGTGGAATCCACTGCTTCGAGCGATGCGGGCAATGCGGTGCGGCCGTTGCGGACCGCGTTCGTCAAAGGTCTGCTGACGAACCTGCTCAACCCGAAGGCGCTACTGTTCTGCTCGGTGCTGTTGCCACAATTCGTGCGGCCGGAAGCGGGGTCGGTAGCGTGGCAGATGATCGAGCTTGGTGTCGTGCTGCTCGTGATCGGCGCATGCTTCGACGCGTTGTATGCGATCGGCGCTGCGCGCATCGCCAACTGGATGCGCGTCCATCCTTTGGCGCAGACCGTACAACGGTGGACCTTCTCGGCTGCGTTGATCGGCTTCGCGCTGCGGCTTTCGCTGGATTGAAACTCGGAGCTGGCTTTTGCATTCGTCGCGCGTGCGCATACAGCCGATGCAAAGGCCGCGGTGCCAGGTGATTGTGTTAATAAAGCCGATAGCGCAGCCGGCCGCGCGCACGCGCGGCGACACAACCACCTTCTCACGCTCATCGATGAAAACCTTCCTGCTGTATGTCGTGACCGCTGTCGCCGAGATTCTCGGCTGTTACCTGCCGTGGCGCTGGCTAAAGGAGGGCGGCTCCGCGTGGCTGTTGCTGCCAGGCGCGGCAAGCCTCGCGCTGTTCGCGTGGCTGCTGACGCTGCATGGCACCGCAGCGGGCCGCGTGTATGCGGCCTACGGCGGCGTGTACGTGGCGGTTGCGATTGCGTGGCTGTGGGTCGTGGACGAGGTGCGGCCCACGCTGTGGGACGCGGCAGGCGTCGCGCTGACGCTGGCCGGCATGGCGGTGATCGCATTCCAGCCGCGCCTGCACACGTGAGGGCGGCCGCACGATCGACGACCCGCCTGCTCCGTTTACTGCTGCATCCCGCCCAGATAGTCGAGCTTACCGAGCTCGACACCGTTATGACGCAGGATGTCATACGCGGTCGTCACGTGGAAATAGAAGTTCGGCAGCACGAAACCGAACAGATATGACGCTCCGGTGAACTCGATCGGACCCGGCCGCAGTTTCAGCGTGATGGTGCGGCTTTCCGAACCGTCGATCTGCGCCGCGTTGAATTCCTTCAGGTAATCGATCGTTTTCTGGATACGGGCCTGCAGTTCATCGAAAGTCTGCTCGACGTCGTCGAACTTCGGCGGCTCGACGCCGGCGAGGCGCGCCGCGCAACCCTTCGCGGTATCGCTCGCGATATACACCTGGCGCACGAACGGCAGCATGTCCGGCGCGAGCCGGGCATTCGTGAACACCGACGGTTCGATCTGCTTTGCGGCCGCGTGCGCTTCGGCCTTGCCCAGGATGGCCTGCAGGTTCGTGAGGCCGCGAATCAGCACAGGCAGTGATGCTTGATACATCGAAATTGACATGGGTTCCTCTGATTTCTCGATCGTGCGCGCAGGCGGCGCGCGCGGCAATGAAACGGCGGGAATGCCGCTCGAGCATCATAGCGTGTCGCATCCACGCCGCGCATTAGACCCTGGCCATGCGGACGACTGTCGCGCTGGCCGGAACTGTGTTCGAATGCTTTGGTCGGACGCGTGGACGAAGTTCTTGAACAACCCCTGCCGCGTATCGCCACGATGCGCTTCATGCAGGCGCGTGGCGTGCCTGGCCGCCGCCGGGCCGCGCGGTCGTGCATGACCGCGTGCGAAGCCACGCTAACAGGAGAGTCGATACCATGGTCACCAAGCATCCATTGCCGGGCAGCGAGCGAAAGGTCGCGCAGGGCACGACGGTCATCGGGCAATGCGATCCCGCCGAGCGGATCGAGGTCTTCGTGATGCTGCGCCGCCAGCAGCAGGCGCAGTTCGACGCCTTGATGAAACGCATCGAAGCCGGCGACGCGAGCGTGAAGCCGCTGTCGCGCGAGGCGCTCGCCCAGGACTACGGCGCCGCGCCCGATGACATCGCGAAGGTCCGCGCGTTCGCGGCCGCGCATGGGCTCACCGTCGCGCGCGAGGATCCGGCGGCGCGCTCGGTGCTGCTGAGCGGCACGATCGCGCAATTCCAGAGCGCGTTCGAGGTCAAGCTCGAGCTCTACCGGCATCACGCGGCCGGCCAGTTCCGTGGCCGCACCGGCACGATCAGCGTGCCGGACGATCTGCATGGCGTCGTGGAGGCGGTGCTCGGACTCGACAACCGGCCGCAGGCGCGTCCGCACTTTCGCATCCGGCCGCCGTTCGTGCCGGCGCGCGCCGGGCAGACGTCGTACTCGCCGCCGCAGCTCGCCTCGCTCTACCAGTTTCCGCAAGGCGACGGCGGCGGTCAGTGCGTCGGCATCATCGAGCTCGGCGGCGGCTACAACACGTCGGACCTCAAGACCTATTTCTCGAGCCTCGGTGTAAGCGAGCCGACCGTGACCCCGGTCGGCGTCGATCAGGCTGGCAACGAGCCGAGCGGCGATCCGAACGGGCCGGACGGCGAGGTCACGCTCGACATCGAGATCGTCGGCGCAATCGTGCCGGGCGCGGCCATCGCCGTGTACTTCACGCAGAACAGCGACGCCGGCTTCATCGACGCGGTGAGCCGCGCGGTGCACGACACAACTAACAAGCCGTCGGTGATCTCGATCAGTTGGGGGGCGCCGGAATCAGTGTGGACCAGCCAGTCGATGCAGGCGCTCAACAGCGTACTGCAATCGGCGGCGGCGCTCGGCGTGACCATCTGCGCGGCCTCGGGTGACAGCGGATCGAGCGACGGCTCGGGCGGCGGCGACGCGGTCGACTTCCCGGCGTCGAGCCCGTATGTGCTCGCCTGCGGCGGCACGCACCTCAGCTCGTCCGGTTCGGCGATCACGCGCGAGGTCGTGTGGAACGACGGCGAGCAGGGCGGGGCCAGCGGCGGCGGGGTGAGCAGCGCGTTTCCGGTGCCGGCGTGGCAGCAGGGTTTGTCGGTCACGGCGACGGGCGGCGGCAGGCAGCCGCTCGGCGGGCGCGGCGTGCCGGATGTCGCGGGCGATGCCTCGCCGTTGACCGGCTACGACGTGCTGATCGACGGAATGCGAACGGTGGTGGGGGGCACCAGCGCGGTCGCGCCGCTGTGGGCGGCGCTGATCGCGCGCATCAACGCGGCGAAGGGACAGCCGGCCGGCTTCGTCAACGCCAAGCTGTACAAGGCGCCGGGCGTCTGCAACGACATCACGCAGGGCAACAACGGCAGCTTCGCGGCGTCGAAGGGGTGGGATGCCTGCACGGGACTAGGCAGCCCCAATGGCGGGAAGGTGGCGGGCGCACTATAGTCTGCAACACAGCGCATAACACAACAACGAGACGTAAGAACGAGGACGCATGGCAAGTAAAACGAACCCTTGGAGCGATCATGACGAATACAGAATCAGCTTCCGGTAGCCAGCATTCGCCGCACAACACGCATGCCACGGCCTCGGCAGGCGCGTCCACCGCCACGAGCGCGCCGCACAAGGCCGGCGACCAGCCGCTCTTCGACCCGGTCGCCTATGGCAACGGCCCGGACGATTCGGTTACCGATACAGTCGAGACGGCCGCGATCACGCATCATTCGGTGACGATCGGCGGTCACAAGATCGACTACACGGCGACCGCGGGCCATCTGGTGATCGTCGATCCGAGCAGCTCGCAACCGTCGGCGAGGATGTTCTACGTCGCGTTCACGCAGGACCATCAGAAGGAAGAAACGCGGCCGGTCACGTTTTTCTATAACGGCGGACCGGGGTCGTCGTCGGTATTCGTGCTGCTCGGCTCGTTCGCGCCGCGCCGCATCAAGACGTCGATGCCGGGGTTCACGCCGCCTGCGCCTTATTCGCTCGAAGACAATCCGGACAGTCTGCTCGACAAGAGCGACCTGGTGTTCATCAATCCGGTCGGCACCGGCTATTCGGCGGCGATCGCGCCGAAGAAGAATCGCGACTTCTGGGGCGTCGATCAGGACGCGGATTCGATCAAGCAGTTCATCAAGCGTTTTCTGACGAAGAACAGCCGCTGGAATTCGCCGAAGTATCTATTCGGCGAGTCCTACGGCACGGCGCGCAGCTGCGTGCTCGCGTACCGGCTGCACGAGGATGGGGTCGATCTGAACGGCATTACGCTGCAATCGTCGATTCTCGATTACACGCAATCGGGCAATCCGGTCGGCGCGCTGCCCACGGCGGCCGCTGACGCGTGGTATCACAAGAAGCTCGGCGTCGCGCCGCGGCCGACCGATCTCGGCGCGTTCGCCGAGGAGGTCGCGCAGTTCGCGCGCACCGACTACCTGGCCGCGCTGCGCAAGTTCCCGACCACAGATTCCGCGACCACCGAAAAACTCAGCGAATACACCGGCATCGACAAAACGACGCTGCTCGCGTGGAGCCTCGACATCGCGGGCTACGACAGCCGCGGCAATTCGCTGTTCCTGACCACGTTGCTGAAGTCGCAAGGCCTCGCGCTCGGCGCCTACGACGGCCGCGTAACGGCGATCGACACCGGCATCGCCGGCAAGATCGACCCGAACTCCGGCGGCAACGATCCGACGATGACCGCGGTCACCGGCGTCTACACGACGATGTGGAACGTGTATCTGAACGAGCAGTTGAAGTACACGTCGAACTCGTCGTTCACCGACCTCAACGATCAGGCGTTCAAGTACTGGGATTTCGGCCATATCGATCCAACCGGCGCGCAGAAGGGTCTCGACTCGACAGGCAACATCATTCTGTACACGGCCGGCGACCTTGCCGCCGTGATGGCGCTCAATCCCGACCTCAAGGTGCTGTCGGCGAATGGCTTTTTCGATTTCGTCACGCCGTTCTATCAGACCGTGCTCGATCTGCAGCAGATGCCGCTGGTCAGTCAGCAGGTGCGGCAGAACCTGTCGGCACGGTTCTATCCGTCGGGGCATATGGTGTATCTCGATGGCGGTTCGCGCACCGCGCTGAAAGCCGACCTCGCAAAGATGTACGAAGAGACGGTGTCGAACGCGCAGGCGCTCGGGCGGATCCGCGCGTTGCAGGCGCGGGTGGCGAAGTAGAGGCGGCGCGGCGCCCCACTCATCGCGACGTCGCGCTGGGCTGGTCCGCGCTGGCTCGCGGCGGCTGCCGCGAGCCAGCAAACGCCGCGCCCTCATGTCCGGCTTTTGTACTTATCCATATTGGATGTGTTTTAATTGGCTTGCGAATTGAACTACCGCGTGCCGCCGCCGGCGCGCCGACGAATGAACGCAGGCATCGCAGACACCCATCGGCGCGGTCTTTCCCGCGACACGACCAGCAGCAATGACGCGGCCGACGCGCCGCGGCTCGGACGCACGCGCGTCCTTCGTCCGCGCGTGCGCATCACGCACCGTGCGCTGCTCGTCACCGTTGGCGCACTGCTCGCGCTGCGCATCGGAGATGCCGCCGCGCAACCGAGCGCCGTGCTCGACGAACGCGTGACCCAGCAGTCGATCAGCCAGACGATTTGCCGCCCCGGTTATGCGGAAACCGTCGCGCCGCCGTTCGACGAACTGATGGCGCACAAGGATCGTATGCTGGCCGCACGCGGCATCGACGCGGATGACGTCGCCGCGTTCGCGCTCGACCGGCGTGTGCCGATCATGCTCGGCGGATCGCCCGATGCGCCGGACAATCTCGATCTGTTGCCGTGGTCCGGCCCGCAGGGCGAGCGCCGCAAGGCACGCGCGGCGGCGATGCTCAAGCGCTGCGTCTGCGAAGGCAAGCTGAGTCTCGCGCAGGCGCAAGCGGTGATCGTCGGCAACTGGTCGACGGTGTATGCGGGCTTTGGCCAGGCGTCCTGCGACGTGAGCCGGCTCGAGTTCGCGACTCGCGACGACGATGGCGTCGACAGCGAAGACAGCGAAGACAGCCGACGCGGCGACGCGGACGCCCGCCAGCGTTGAGCGCGCCGCGCGTGCGCACGCTTGCGCATTCCTCGCGGAACCACGGTTCGCGGCCCCTCACTTTTTTCGGAGAAACACGATGACCCATTCCCGTCTCGCCGCCGTCGCGCTGACGATCGGCTGCCTGAGCGGTTGCCTGAGCGGCAGCGCCGCCGCAGTTGCCATCGCGCCCGCGCATTGCGCGCGCGCCAATGCGCTCGAGATTCGCGGCGACGTGCCCGCGGCGCTCAGCTTCGACGTGTATCGGCAACTGCGCCCGCTGGATGCGCAGCGAATCGCGCTGTTCGAGGCCGCTGGCGAAGTGAAGCGTCTGCCCGACGGCCTGCCGGTATGCCAGATCGCCGATGACGGCGTCGAGGATCCTTCCGCGGTGCTGGTCCGTCTGCCGCAAGGTAAGAATGCGTGGTGGGTGAGCGCGGCGAACGTGCAAGCGGCGGACTGATCGGCGCGATCAGTCCGCCTTTGCCCACGTCCCCCGCACGCTGCCTTCGACGATAGGTCTGCGTGCCGGGCCGGGGCTGGCCAGGCATGCAAGGTGCCGAGGCAGACGATGTCTTCCCAGGATTGGCGCGACCGATTCAGGTACAGTGCATCGACGGGGACGTTTCGCCATTGCCTACGACACTGCGTCACAGTGTGTTCGCTGTCGAAGCGGACTATCCTGACCAGAGGATGCAATTCGCACAGGAGATTTGAACGATGGCCTTCTACTTGTCATGGCTCGCTATGGGGTTAGCCGGCGCGACCGGCGTCGTCGCACTTCGCGCACTCGGCGCGACTCAGACGAAGCAGCGTGCCGCGCTGCGACCGGTGCGTATCGCAAGCCCTGACCGACGGACGGACCGCCAGGCGCGGCGAGGGTAGGCCGCATGAACCTGACCGTGCGCAATATCGCCGAATCGTGCAGCGAGCAGGACGTGCGGGAATTTCTGAAGCGCGAACTCGGCCGTTACGCGAAACACGTCGAGGTGGTGGACGCCGGCAAGCCCGGCGCCTACGCGACGATCGAACTCGACGCGAGCGTGCCGTATGTCGGCGACGTGATCGCGCGGCAGATTCACGGCAAGCAACTGGGTGGTCAGCCGCTCGAAGCGAGCGCCGATCTGTTCAGCGACGAACCGCCGCCCGAGCAGTAAGCGCCGCGGTTGGTGTAGTAAGCTCTATCGTTTTCGAAGGCGGTGGACAGGCGCGACGACGCGCGCGTGTCCACCGCCTTTATTCGTTTGAGAGCGCCGTTCGCGGGCGCATCATTGCCCAACCGGCGACGCCGGCCAATCGAACGGCGTATACGGCAGCGCCCGCTTGTGACGCGTCGCGTTGTAAAACTGCAGGACCACGTCACGCACGGCATCGCTGACCGGCTTGCCTTCGAGAAAATCGTCGATCGCGTCGTACGGGATGCCATACGCGTCTTCGTCGGGACGAAGCGGCCGCAGCATCTCGAGGTCGGCGGTCGGCACCTTATGCGCCAACGCGTCGGGCGCGCCGAGCGTATTCGCGACCGCACGCACGCGGCGCTTGCTGAGCCCGGCGAGCGGCAGCACGTCGGCGCCGCCGTCGCCGAACTTCGTGAAAAAGCCCATCACCGATTCGGCCGCGTGGTCCGTTCCGATCACGACGCCCGAGCGCGCGCCAGCCACCGCGTATTGCGCGATCATCCGCTGGCGCGCCTTGATATTGCCGTGCACGAAATCCCGCTGGGATTCGTCCTTGAACGACACGCCGCTTTTATCGAGCGACTCGAGCATCGCATCGGCTGCGGGTTTGATATCGATAGTCAGATTTTCGTCGGCGCGAATGAAGCGTAATGCATCGAGCGCATCCGCTTCATCGCGTTGTTTGCCGTAAGGCAGACGGACGGCGACGAAACTCGCGTCGTAATGGTTCGCCCGCAAACGCTCGACCGCGAGTTGCGCGAGACGCCCGGCCGTAGTCGAATCGACGCCGCCGCTAATGCCGAGCACATAAGTTCTCAGGTGGCTGTTGCGCAGATAGTTCGCCAGAAAATCGACCCGGCGCTCGATTTCGCGGCTTGCGTCGAATTCGGCGGCGACGTGCATTTCGGACGCGATGCGGGCCTGGCGCGCGGCTGGATCGGATTGAGCCATGATCGTTGTTGTCCTCGCGAGAGAAAAAGCGCTTGAAGTGGCTTGAAACAGATTGCAAGCAGGTTGAAAAACGGCGTGAGTATCGGCACGTGCCGCCGTCTTCGGTCTACCTTTCGTCGAACGAAATCGTATATTGCCTTTTGGGGTTTGATTTTCCGCTGACCGATTTAATTGCGTATTAATTGCGTTTTCGCTGGCATGTCGATTGTCGAAAAATAGCCGATCATTTTTGAAGAGTTCGCAGGTTAGAAGGTATTTTCATCGACACGCCTCGCTTCGCTGAGTAACATCGGTCGTGCCGAACGCCGCAGAGACCCGGCGTGCGATCAATAATAATCATGTTTGCTCCAAGACGCGATGAGATACCCAGATCGGCCTGGCCAGCCTGGATTGAACCGCCTGAGGATTTGCGCGTGGGTTTGCGCAGCCGTCGTCTCGAGTGCCGGTGCGATGGCGGCGCCGGTTCATGCGGCGGCGCCCGGTAGCGCTCAGTCACCTGCATCCGCGACATCAGCGGCGCATACGGTGAATCCGGCCAATCCGGCCAACGCATGGAATGGCGCGAGCCGGCCGTTGCCCACGATCGACGCCGCCACCATCGCCGCGCCCGACGCGGCTGGCGTCGTCGATCCGCGCCGCGCGTTCCTGCTGCGCGACGTATTCGCGCGGGACGTGACGCGCCGGCTCAGACTGCCCGTCGCGGCGCAGCGAGCGTACGCCGACCGTCTGGAGAAGGCGCTCAATGAGAACGAGCTTGGCAATCTGTCGGGCGAGTACGTGGTGCTCGTCGATCGCAACGCGAACGTGCAGGCGCTCCTGATTTACTTCCGACCGGCGCCCGCCGACAACTGGCAGATGATCGGCGCATCGCCGGTATCCACGGGACGGCCCGGCGAGTACGACCACTTCATCACGCCGCTCGGCGTGTTCGAACATACGCCCGACAACATGGATTTCCGCTCCGAGGGCACGCAGAACGAAAACCACATTCGCGGCTACGGACGGCGCGATATGCGCATCTTCGACCTCGGCTGGGCGCAGGGTGAACGCGGCTGGGGCAAGGGCGGCATGTCGCAGATGCGCTTCCAGATGCACGCGACCGACCCCGAGCGGCTCGAACCGCTGCTCGGCATTCGTCATTCGAAGGGCTGCGTGCGGATTCCCGCATCGCTGAACACGTTTCTCGATCACTACGGGATTCTCGACGCAGCATATGCGCAGCTCGTCGATTCCGGCCAATCGCTGTGGGTGCTGAAAAGCGACCGGCAGATCATGCCGTGGGCGGGGCGTTTTATCGTCGTGGTCGATTCGCAGCGCAAGAGTCGGCCGGCGTGGTCGCCAGCACCGGGCGCGGTTGCGCGAGCGAAAATGCCCGCGCGCGCGGATACGGCCGACTGACGGGCGCCTGGTGGCAATACTGGCGCGCGGCGCCCCTCACGACCTCGCCAACAACACGCCGGCCAGCGCGAGCGCAAATCCGGCGATCTGCACTGGCAGCAGCGTTTCGCCGAACCCCAGATACCCTTCGAGCGCGGCAAGCGGCGGCGCAAGAAACAGCAGAGCAGTCGCGCGCGCCGCATCGCCGCGCCGGACCATCCAGACGAGCAACGTGACGCTGACGCCGGACAGCATCACGATGCCCCACGCGAGCGATGCCCACAGCGTCGGCGACGCGATCCAGCGATGCTCACCGAGCGCCAGCGCCAGCACCCCCGCGACGATCGCCGCGCCGACGTTCTGCACGGCGCTCGCGCTGCGAATATCGGCCTTTGCGAGCGAGATCTTCTGGAACAGCGTGCCCGCCGTGATCGCCCCCACCGCGACGATCGATATCAGCACGACCAGCCACGCGGGTGCGTTGCCGTGCGTGGGCGGCGTCGCGGCAGCGAGCTTCGGCGCGAGCACCAGCACGACGCCGGCGAGGCCCAGCGCCATGCCGCTCCAGCCGCGCCGCGACAAGCGCTCGCCGAACAGCGGCGCGGCGACCGCGGCCGTCGCGAGCGGCTGCAGCGCGCCGAGCAGCGCCATCACGCCGGCGCTCAGACCTTGCGCGACGGCCCAGTAGCCGGCGCCGAGATAGACGCCTTGCAGCAGCGCGCCCGCGGCCAGGTGCTTGCCGAAGTCGCGTCCGGTCGGCCAGGCTGTGCGCGCGACCAGCGTGGCCAGCGCGAAGACCAGCGCGGTGCCGCCGAAGCGGGCAAGCAGAAACAGATTGGGATCGGCATAAGGCGTGATCGCGCGGGCTACCACGAAACCGGTCGACCACAGCACGACGAAGACGGCGGCAAGAAAGGAAGCGAGCATCGAGGCGGGAGGCGTGAAAAAGCCGCCATGTTGGCGGCACGGGCGGCGCGCGTCTTGTTCAAAACTGCAAGGCGCGCGCGGGACCGTCACCACGCGAGCAGCGTCATCCCCGCTCCGAGCACGCCGCCACAGACGACGCATGCCCACAGCAGCCAGCGCGTGCGCCGGTATTCGCGCGCGAGATCCGCGAGCAGTTGCGCGTTCTGCTGCGGGGTGCCGGTGCGATCGTGCTGCTGCAGATAGCGCACCGCCAGTTGCGGCACGCGCGGCAGCATATGCGCGAGATGCGGCAGCTCGTGTGACAGTCGCTTGAGCCAGCCGCGATGATTGAGATCGCGTCGCGCGATATCGGCGAGCACGCCGCGCGCGATGTTCCATGTATCGATGCCCGGATGCAGCGCCCGCGCGAGCATCTCCGCCTGCTGGAACGAGCGCTGCGCGGTCGCGAGCGCGCCCGGCACGTGGCCGTCGAACGGTTGCACGCCGTGCAGCAGATGGTGAAACAGCGAACTCGCCGAGCGATCCGCGGGCGCCGCCGCGAAGTGCGCTTCGGCGCGCGTGCGCAGCTCGGCTTCGAGCAGCTCGGTGCGCGTGTCGTCCGGCACGTGGCCGGCCTCGCGATGCATGTCGGCGAGCCGCCCGTAGTCCTGGTCGAACAACGCGGTCGCGCCGTGCACGAAAAATTCGCGCTCGTCGCTCGACAGCGTCGCCATGATCGAGAACTCCGCGAGCACGAGGCGCCCGAGCGTGTCCGGCTCGATGCTGACGCGCACGCGGCGCGCATCGAGCGTCGCGTGGAAGAAGCCATGCTCGAATGCCTGCTCGGTGACGACCTCGACGATATGCGCGGCGAGCGGCGCCAGCTTGATGCCGTGCGCGTGCAGACCGGGCAGGTCGCTCGCGGACAGCGTGTTGACGCGCTGCATCGTCAGCGTGTGGTCGGTGCACAGCTCCCAGATCACGTCCGGCACGACGATGCGCTTGTCGCCGTCGAAATGGTGGCCGGTCTGGCTCAGATTCGCGGCTTCGGCGCGCAGGTCGAAGCGGCGCAGGATGTCGTCGGTGAAGGTTTGCGCGAGCGCGCGCAACTGCAGCCGGCGCGCGACGCGCGACAGCTTTTCGAGCCAGCGCGCGACCCAGCGCAACAGGCCGAGTTCGTCGCCGATCTGCTGCAACTGCTGCGCGCGCACGAGCTTGACGGCGACTTCGTGATGACCTTTGAGCGGCATCGCGAGCCGCGCGAAATGGGTCTGCTCGGCGAAGCCGCTGCGCACCGGCACGAGGTCGACCGCGCTGAACAGCTCGCCGAGCGGCCGGCCGAACGCGCGAGTCAAAGCCAGCGCGGAGTCGTCCGGCGACAGCGGCACTTCCATGTGATCGATGGCGTCCAGCGCGTCATGCAGCGTGCCGCTCGCGAGCTCGGGGCGCCTGGCGAGCGTCTGCGCGAAGCGGCTCGCGAGCGGACCGAGCGCCGGCAGCAGACCATGCAACTGCGCGCCGCTGCGCTCCGACGCATGCACGCGGCCGATCAGTTCGATCATCCAGTGCAGCTTGTGGTCGGGCGGGGCGGCGAGCCAGATCAGGCGCGCGCCGTAACGCAGCGCATGGAACAGCAGCAGTAGACGGCGAAACAGTGGCGGCATCGGCGGTTCGGTTGACGGGCGAGGCGTTGTGCGCGGGACTCGGCCGGGCGGCGGCGTTGCGTTCGCCGCATGGCCGGCGGGTCCAGCCGTCAAGGTTAGCAGGTCGGCGCGATGGCTGGCGTGTTCGCGCGCGAGGGCGGCTCGATGCAAGCCGAGCGCGCCATGAACGCGCCCTCACGCCACCCTGAACGCCACCTGCACGCCACCTGCACGCCGCCTGCACGCCAGCACCGACGACGCGCAATACGCGTAATACAATACGGCGGCCTTCCTCAACCACGGCGAAACCCAAGCGTGCCGGCTTCCGGCCTTCCCAGATGCTCGCAGAACAACGTCATCAATACATCCTCGCGCAAGTCGCAAAGCACGGCGCGCTGTCGGTCGCCGAACTGGTGCGCGAACTGAACGTATCGCGCGAAACGATCCGTCGCGACCTCAACGCGCTGGCCGGCCGCGGCCTGCTCGTGACGACACACGGCGGCGCGTTGTCGAGCGATCGGCGCGAGCCCGATCTCGATACGCGCGAAGCCGAGAACGCCGGTGCGAAGCGTGCGATCGGCGAGCGCGCGGCCGAGTTCGTGCCGGACGGCGCGTCGCTGATCATCGATTCGGGCAGCACCACGCAGTCGGTCGCGAGGGCGCTGCTCGACCGGCATCGGCTGACGGTCTACACCAACGACTGGCGCATCGCGCTGCTGCTCGGCCGACGCAACGACAATCGCGTGACGCTGCTCGGCGGCGAGTTGTCCGATATCGAAGACGCGACCTTCGGCCTCGACACGGTTCAGCAGCTCACGCAGTACCACGCCGATTTCGCGTTCATTGGCGCGGGCGGAATTTCGCCGGACGGCTATCTCACCGATTACAGCCGCATGGCGGCCGAAGTACGCAGCCGCATGATCGTCGCGGCCGACATGGTGGTCGTCGTCGCCGATCATTCGAAATTCGGACGCGTGACGCCGGTGCGCATCAACGGGATCGAGTCGGCGCGGTATCTGGTCACCGAACTGGCGCCCGAGCGCGCGCTTGGCACGGCGATCACCGCGCGTGGTCCGGAGATTCTGATCGCCTGAGACGGCCTGGCGGGGTGGTTCCCGCCGCGTTCGTACGCCGCTCGCGCTGAGCGACATTCCGCGCCCGCCAAAATCCAAATAAAAAAAGCCACCCGCCCCCTCCGCATTTTCCCGACGCACGATGCATACATCGTCATTTTCGCCATGTACGATCCACACGGGATCGGCGCGCGGGGCTCCGTTTTTGGGTGGCGCGACGAATTCCATCGGTTGGCCTGAGTTGGCAATTTGTGTCTTTTTTTGGAATTCGGCACAATCGTCATGGCCCTGTCATCGAAACCTGTGATTCTTGCCGTGCCCGTTCAGGCGCGGCAGGCAGCGCGGGTGTGGTAGGGGGCTGTCAGTCAGGCTGGGCGAGAAGCGGCAAAGTTGTCGGCAATCTGCAATCCACGACAGACCGGCGCGGCAACCGCAGCGGGCAACCCGCAAGCGGCGCGTGCCGCCGTTCGATCACTACAGGTATGGGTTATCCCGACCGTCTGGTTTTTAGCCTTTCGGAGAGAGCGACATGAAAAAGACGAATTCCCTTCACGCCGCGGCCGGCCTCGCGCGCAAACTGCTGCCGGCGCTGGTCGCCGCGGCCGCGTTCGGCGGTGCCGCGATGCAGGCTCATGCGGCCGACGCCGTCGTGCTGTACACGGCCGACGGCCTCGAAAATCTGTACAAGGATGTGCTGCCGGCCTTCGAAAAGAAGGAGGGCGTGAAGGTCAATATCGTCACGGCGGGTAGCGGCGAAGTCGTGAACCGCGCGACCATCGAGAAGGATCAGCCGAAGGCCGACGTGCTCGTCACCCTGCCGCCGTTCATTCAGCAGGCCGACCAGAGCGGTCTGCTGCAGGCGTACCAGAGCGCCAACTACAAGAACGTGCCGGCCATCGCGAAGGCGCCGAACGGCGCGTGGGCGACCTTCGTGAACAACTACTTCTCGTTCGCGATCAACCCCGAAGTCACGAAAACCGAGCCGAAGACGTTCGCGGACCTGCTGCACCCGGACTTCACCGGGAAGGTCGCGTATTCGAATCCGGCGACCGCCGGCGACGGCATGGCGGTGATCATCCTGACCACGTCGCTGATGGGCGAAGACCAGGCGTTCGACTATCTGAAGAAGCTCGAACAGAGCGCCAAGTTCCACACCAAGGGCACGGGCTATCTCGACGTGCTGCTGTCGCGTAACGAGATCGCGGTCGCCAACGGCGATCTGCAGATGGATCTCGACGACGCGGCCAACGGCGGCCTGTCGCTGAAACCGGTGTTCCTCGCCGCCACGCCAGGCGGTCAGCCGACCACGTTCCAGCTGCCGTACGCGATCGCGCTGATCAAGAACGGTCCGAACCAGGCCGAGGGCAAGAAGCTGATCGACTATCTGATGTCGACGCAAGTGCAGTCGAAGGTGCCGGACATCTTCGGCATTCCGGGTCGCAGCGACGTGCCGCTCGCCGGCAAGAACGGCGAAGCGGTCAAGCAGGCGATCAGCGGCGTCAAGCTGATTCCGGTCGACTGGAACCACGTGATGGCGAAGAAGGCCGACTGGACCGCGCGCTGGAAGAGCGACGTGATCGGTTCGTCGGGCAAAGAGATCGAAGTGGTCAAGCCGAAGTAAGTCGATTCAGGCGGCGCTTCGCACGTAATGCGCGGCGCCGCATCAGCATTGATCCTGTTGGAGGACGACTCCGGTGAATACGGCCAGTCTCGCTCACCCCACTGCGCCTGGCGCTCCGCTGGATGCGCTCGACGCCGCGCGTTCGGACGCGCCCGGCGGCGTGCAGATCGATCACCTGACGGTGCGCTTCGGCGCGCGCACGGTGCTCGACGATCTGTCGTTGACCATCCGGCGCGGCGAGTTGCTCACCGTGCTCGGGCGCAGCGGCTGCGGCAAGACGACCTTGCTGCGCTTCATCGCGGGCTTCATCGAGGCCGACGGTCTGGCCGGCACGTTGACGGTGGCCGGCCGCGATCTGACCCACATGCCGCCGCACAAGCGCAACCTCGGACTGCTATTCCAGAGCTACGCGCTGTTTCCGCATCTGACGGTATTCGAGAACGTCGCGTTCGGGTTGCGCGCGCGGCGTATTCCGGCGCGCGACGTCGCGCGCCGCGTCGCCGAGGTGTTGAAGCTCGTGCAGCTCGGCGATGCCGGTCACGTGATGCCCGCGCAACTGTCGGGCGGCATGCAGCAGCGCGTGGCGCTCGCCCGCGCGCTCGTGATCGAGCCCGACGTGCTGCTGCTCGACGAACCGCTGTCCGCGCTCGATGCCAATCTGCGCGCGTCGGTGCGCTCCGAACTGAAGGCGCTGCATGAACGCCTGCCGAATCTGACGATCGTCTGCGTGACGCACGATCAGGACGACGCGCTCGTGCTGTCCGACCGCACGCTGCTGATGTGCGATGGTCATATCGCGCAGCTCGGCACGCCGCAGCAGCTGTACGACTCGCCGGCCGACGGCTTCGTCGCGCGCTACCTCGGCGCGGCCAATCTGCTGCCGCCGCAGGTCGCGTTTGGCATGGACGACGCGCGCTACAACGAGCGCGAACGTGTCGCGTGTCTGCGTCCGGAGGCGCTGCGCATCGTGCCGCTCGGAGAGGGGCAGTTGCACGGCGCGATCGCGTCGGTCGAGTGGTACGGCGCGGCCTTGTCGGTATCGGTCGTGCTCGATGCGCTGCCGAACGACCCCGTGCTCGTGACGCTGCAGCGTGGTCTCGGCATGACGCCGGAGAAAGGCGCACGTGTTTCCCTGCGTTACGAGGCTGGCGATGTCGTCCTTATCAAGCCCTGATACGTCCAACCCGCTCGACCTTGCCGCGCAAGCCGAGGTCGAAGCCGCCGCCGCGCGCCGTCTCGCGAGCGCGGCGGCGCACGCGGCCGCCGTCAAGCGGCGCGAGCGCCTCGCGCAATGGCATCTGCTGTTCATTGCAGTCGTGGTGCTCGGACCGCTCGTCATCTATCCGCTGGTGCGGCTCGTGATGCTGAGTCTGACCGGCGCGCATGGCCTGTCTGGCCACGCGTACGTAACGTTCTTCGGTAACCCCGAAACGCGCGGCGTGATCGGCACTACGCTCGGCATCCTGTTCGCGAGTGCGAGCCTGGCGTCGCTGCTCGGCGTGGCGCTCGCGTCGCTGCTGTTCTTCAAGCCATTTCCGGGCGCGCGCCTGGTCACGCGCTTTCTCGAACTGTTCGTCGCGTTCCCGTCGTTTCTGGTCGCGTTCACGCTGATCTTTCTGTACGGCTCGCAAGGCTCGGTCAGCATCGGGCTGCAGCGGCTGTTCAATCTGCAGGCGCCGCCGCTCGATTTTCTGTTCGGCATCGGCGGCGTGATTCTCGCGGAAGTCGTGTTCTATACGCCGTTCGTCGTGCGTCCGACGTTGGCATCGTTCGCGCTGCTCGACCAGCGACTGATCGAAGCCGCGCGCAGCCTCGGCGCGAGCGGCCTGATGGTCGCGTTCAAGGTGATCCTGCCGCTCGCGTGGCCGGGCATCGCGGCCGGCACGATCCTGTGTTTTCTGCTGACGCTCAACGAGTTCGGCATTCTGCTGGTGCTCGGCAGCGCCCATCTGATCACGCTGCCGGTCGCGATCTACAGCGCCGCCACCGTCGATCTCGATCTGCCGACCGCCGCCGCCGGCGCGGTCGTGATGCTGCTGATGTCGTTGTCGTTGTACGCGTTGTACCGGCGCGTCAATCGTCGCAAGCTGAAAGGAGCCGGTCATGGCCGTTGAACTCGATCCGACCGTGCTGCCGGTCATGCACAAGAAGGGCCGGCCGGTGCGGCACAGCCTCGCGGTGCGACTGCTCGGCGGTCTGTTTCTCGGCTTTGCCGCGCTGCTGTGCTTCTGGCTGTTCGTGCTGCCGGTGTTGGTCGTCGCGCTATCGAGCGTCGCGTCGCACTGGTCCGGCACGATCCTGCCCGACGGCTTCAGCTTGCGCTGGTTCGAGCGCCTCGGTTCGAGCGACTTCGGCGCGCTGACCACCAGCCTCGAAGTCGGCATGGGCGTCGCGGTGCTCGGCACGATCCTCGGTTTGTGGCTCGCGCTCGCGCTCGAAGGACGCGACCGGCGCGGCCTCGGCGCCGTCATCGACACGATCGCGATGATGCCCAACGGCGTGCCGAGCGTCGTGCTCGGCCTCGCGGTGCTGATCGCGTATCACAAACGGCCGCTCGATCTGTCGAGCTCGGCGGCGATCGTGGTGTTCGTGCAGCTCGCACTGGTACTGCCGTTCTGCTACCGCTGCGCGGCCGCCGCGCTGCGCCCGGAGCTGACCGTGTTGCGCGAAGCGGCCGCGAGCCTCGGAGCGCCGCCGTCGATGGTGCTGCGCCGCGTCGTGTTGCCGCAACTGGTGCCGGCGATACGCGCGAGTCTCGCGCTCGGCTTTGCGCTGTCGCTCGGCGAACTCGGCGCGACGCTGACCGTATATCCGCCAGGCTTCGCGACGGTGCCGATCGTCGTCGTCGGGCAGGTGGAACGCGGCTATTATCTGCCGGCTTCCGCGCTGTCGCTGATTCTGCTGCTGGTCTCGCTGGTCGCTCTGCTGCTGATCGCGGCGCGCGCTCCGCGGCGCCGGATCGACTGAGCCGACTGAGCCGAGTGATCGGCGAGCGATTTGGTTGATCTGAAGCACGCGCGAACCGGTGAGCATCGATGTAGATGTGGCAAAAGTTGCCAAAATGACCGAATATATGCACTCTGCGTCCGTCGATCCGATCGAGATCCTGCGCCGCCATTCGCTGACGACGCTGGTGCGCGACGAGATCGAGCGGCATATCGTCGGCGGCATGCTGGCGCCGGGCGACAAGCTCAACGAAGCCGACTGGGCGGCGCGATTGCAGGTGTCGCGCGGGCCGGTGCGGGAGGCGTTTCGCGCGCTGGAGCAGGCGGGTCTGGTGCGCACCGAGAAGAATCGCGGCGTGTTCGTGCGGACGGTGTCGCTCGCGGAGGCGGACGAGATTTACGCGGTGCGCGCGGTGCTCGAAGAGGGGGCGTGCCGGATGCTCGCGTCGAGCATCGATGCGGGCAAGCTCGCGGTGCTGCGCGACTGGGTCGACGCGATGCGCGCGGCGCTCGCGTTGCACGATCACGATGCGTATGCGCGCGCGAACGTCGCGTTTCACGATGCGCTGGTCGCGGCGGCGGGCAACACGAAGTTGTACGACACGTATCGCAGGCTCGTCAGCGAGCTGAGGCTGTTTCGGCGTGCGGCGCTAGGCGTGCAGGCCGACGCGATGGTGCGCTCGCTCGCCGAGCATCGCGCGATTCTGACAGCGCTCGCGTCGCGCGATGCGGAGCAGGCCGCGCAGTTGATGCGCGCGCATGTGCAGGGCGGGTTGCAGCGCGCGCATGCGGCCTGCGAGGCGGCGGGCGATGCGGCGCACGAGCAGCGCCTCCCGGCAGGCGCGGGTGCGGCTGGCTCGCGCGGGCGATGACGGCGCGGCGATGAAGCCGAGGCAAGCGTACCGGCAAACGCCGCGGCAGAGCTTCGCCCCACGAACAGACAACCCGGCGATTAAGACTTTGCAATGACAACCCCGGCAATGGAAAACCACGCCATGACACACCCCGAGCAACGCACGATCGAGGTCAACGGCCGGCGCTACCGGCTGCCTTCGCAACCGACGGTCGTTGTCTGTGTCGACGGCTGCGAGTTTGCGTACCTGGAAGCGGCGGTCGCGGCCGGCGTCGCGCCGTTTATCGGTTCGATGCTCGAGGGCGGCGCGGCGTTTCGCGGCGACTGCGTGATCCCGTCGTTCACGAACCCGAACAACCTGTCGATCGTGACCGGCGTATTGCCGTCCGTGCACGGCATCTGCGGCAACTACTTCTGGGACACCCACGCGAACGACGGCGCGGGCGCGGCGGTGATGATGAACGATCCCGCCTACCTGCGCGCGCCCACGCTGCTCGCGGCCGCCGCCGACGCGGGCGCCGCGGTCGCCGTCGTCACCGCGAAGGACAAACTGCGCGGGCTGCTCGGCTCGCAGTTGAAGGGCATCTGCTTTTCGGCGGAGAAAGCCGACGAGGTGACGCGCGAGGAAAACGGCATCGACGACGTGCTCGATCTGGTTGGCCTGCCGTTGCCCGACGTGTATAGCGCGGGGTTGTCGGAATTCGTGTTCGCGGCCGGCGTGCGGCTCGCGCAGACACGCAAGCTGGACCTCATGTATCTGTCGACGACCGACTATATCCAGCACAAATGGGCGCCCGGCACCGAAGGCGCGAACGCGTTCTACGCGATGATGGACGGCTATCTCGCGAAGCTCGACGCGCTCGGCTGGGTGATCGGCCTCACCGCCGAGCACGGCATGAACGCGAAGCACGATCCGCAGACCGGCGAGCCGAACGTGATCTATCTGCAGGACTTGCTCGACGACTGGCTCGACGCGTCGACGGCGCGCGTGATTCTGCCGATCACCGATCCGTACGTCGTGCATCATGGCGCGCTGGGTTCGTTCGCGACGGTCTATTTGCCGCGCGAGGTCGATGCTGCGTCCGTGACGCGGATCGGCCGCCTGCCGGGAATCGAAGTCGTGCTCGATCGACGCGCCGCGTGTGCGCGCTTCGGGCTGCCTGAGGATCGCATCGGCGATCTGGTCGTGATCGGCACGAAGCATGTGGTGCTCGGCACGCGGCGCGACGAGCACGACCTGTCCGGGCTCACCGTGCCGTTGCGCTCGCACGGCGGGATTTCCGAGCAGGAAGTGCCGCTGCTGTTCAACCGGCGCGTTCAGCCATCAGCCACCGGCAGCGAAGGCAAACGGCTGCGCAATTTCGATATCTTCGACGTCGCGCTCAATCGCGTGTCGACATCGTGAACACGGCGCCGCGGGACCATCCTGAGTTCCGCGCCGAAGCGCTGCGGCTGAGCGGCGAGCGCGCGACGCGCGCCCGGACGCTCGACGTGTTCGATCCTTATACCGGCATGCGCGTCGGCACGGTGCCCTTCGCCAGCATCGACGATGTGCGCGCCGCGTTCGACTACGCGCTCGCGTATCGGCCGACGCTGTCTCGCTACGCGCGTTCGCAGATTCTCGAGCGCGCGGCGGTGCTGCTGCGTGAGCGGATCGAACCGGCGTCGGATCTGATTTCGCTCGAGTCGGGTCTGTCGAAGCAGGACTCGCGCTACGAGATCGGCCGCGTCGCCGACGTGTTCCGCTTTGCCTCGTTCGAGGCGTTGCGCGACGACGGTCAGAGTTTCTCGTGCGATCTGTCGCCGCATGGCAAAAGGCGTCGCGCGTTCTCGCCGCGCGAGCCGCTCGCGGGCGTGATCGTCGCGATCACGCCGTTCAATCATCCGATGAACCAGGTCGCGCTAATGAGGCGGTGGCCGCGGGCGCGCGCCTGCGCCTCGGCAACGAGCGCCGCGGCGCGTTGTATGCGCCGACCGTGCTCGACAACGTCGATCCGTCGATGACGCTCGTGCGCGAGGAAACCTTCGGGCCGGTATCGCCGGTCATCGCGTTCGACACGCTCGACGATGCGATTCGCATCAGCAACGGAACACCGTTCGGGCTGTCGTCGGGCGTGTGTACGAACCGGCAGGACGCGATCACGCGTTTCATTAATGAGCTGCGCGTGGGCACCGCCAACGTGTGGGAAGTGCCAGGCTATCGGATCGAGCTGACGCCGTTCGGCGGCATCAAGGATTCGGGGCTAGGCTACAAGGAAGGCGTTCAGGAAGCGATGAAGAGCTTTACCAGTCTGAAGACGTTTTCATTACCTTGGGAGTAACAGGTGGCATTGAGTCTCGACGATATCCGTGTGCTCTTCGAGCGACACGGCAGCCTCGCGTATAGCGGCGAGCCGGTGACGCAGCTCGAGCACGCGTTGCAGAGCGGCGCGCTCGCCGAGGCGGAAGGCGCGAGCGACGAACTGGTCGCCGCGGCGTTCTTGCACGACCTCGGCCACCTGCTGAACCTGCAAGGGGAGACGCCGACGGAACGGGGTGTCGACGATCTGCATCAGTATTTCGCCCTGCCGTTTTTGCGGCCGGTGTTGTCGGATGCGGTGCTGGAGCCGATTCGTCTGCACGTCGACGCGAAGCGCTGCCTGTGCGCGATCGACGCCACCTATTTTGGCCAGCTGTCCGCCGACTCGGTGCGCAGCTTGCAATTGCAGGGCGGGGTCTTCAGCAGGGAAGAGGCGCAGGCGTTTATGCAGAAACCGTACGCCGAAGACGCGATGCGTTTGCGCCGATGGGACGATCGCGCGAAAGAGAAGGATCGCGCGACGCCGGGGATTGACCATTATCTGGCCGTGGTCGAACGGGCGATGCGCGCGCATGCGACTGCGTGAGTCGAGGTGTTTTGGGTCGCGGTAGGTTGCGCGCCGAGCGGTCAAAATATCGCTTGCAAGTCCCGATGTCGGCGACTAGAATTCCGCTCTTTCGCGCTCCGGACGCCGGGGTGCGGAGAAGCGGGAAGCCTTTGATGGCGTGGGCTTCAGCGGCGTGGGCAGGTTAAGCGAGTGATAAAAACCTGTTGACGATCCGACGGAAGTTCTCCAT
>NZ_JACHDI010000030.1:0-86733 GCF_014201025.1 Paraburkholderia sp. MM5384-R2 | reverse complement strand
TCTGAAAAATATCCGTAACCTCGCTGCATGGGATACCGCTATGCGGGACTCCGTCCTCGGCCTTGCCTGATACGGGCCTTCATGCGGAAGCCCTGATACGATAGGCACCCCGCATACGCGTGCGCGCCGGCCGCATTATCATGGTGGGATGAATTCCACCCCCGCCAACTTCGTTCAGCATCACGACGCCAACGAGGCCGGCCGCGATTTCGTGGTCGGCGATCTGCACGGCTGCGTCGACGCTTTGCGCTACCTGCTGCGTCAGATCGCGTTCGATCCGACGTGCGACCGGCTGTTTTCCGTCGGCGATCTGGTCGATCGGGGCGAGCACTCGGAGCAGGCGCTCGCGCTGCTCGCGAAGCCGTGGTTCCATGCGGTGCTCGGCAATCACGAGGACGCGCTGTGCGCGGTCGCCGACGGCCGCTTGCGGCGGCAGTGGTGGTACGGCATCGGCGGCGCGTGGGCGGCCGACGTGCCCGACGAGCGTCTGCGCTATTACGCCGAGCATCTGCGCACGCTGCCGCTCGTGCGCGTGATCGGCAGCGGCAAGGCGCGCTTCAACGTTCTGCACGCCGAATTTTTCGGCTCCGACGCCGAGCTCGACGCGGGCAATTATTCGGCCGAAACGCGCCAGCAATTGCTGTGGGGTCGCGAGCTCGCGCTGGGCAACGGCGATCCGCTGCGGCAGCGCGGGCTGTCGCTGACTTATTGCGGCCATACGCCGGTGCGCGACATCACGCAGATCGGCTCGCAAGTGTTCATCGATACGGGTGCGTTCGGGCCGGACGGCACGTTGACGATCGTGCAGCCGCAGGCGTTGCGTCGTTGGTCGATCTCGGTCGAGGCCGCGCGCGCGGAAGGGGCGGCGGAATTGGCCTTGCCTTGAACGGCTGAAGCCCCCGCGCTGCTTCGCCGCTCTTTTGTCACCCGACCTGATTCAACTCGAACACCATATCGACGCTCCTGCCGTTCCAGTTGTATTCGAGGTATGCCGCGTGATGGCAATCGCGCAGCAGCATCGTGCGGAATGCCGCGAGGCATTCGCCAGCGCTGTCGCGCACCGACGGATACACGATGCCCGGCGCGCCCGCCGCGCGTACCGCGCGCCCGAGCGCCTGTCCGGGAAGGTAGTCGTCGGGCGACAGCACGGCGGGATCGAACTCGGGGTCGCGACGCAAGTCGACCACGCTGCCTTGTGCGACTACCGTGTAGAGACGCATCTGTTGACGCATCGGCGGCTCGGCGGTCGCCTGGAGAAACTGACCCGTGTGATAGCGTGTTTCCGCGATCGCAGTCGCGCGTGAACGCGCGCAATAGAACACGCCGTAGGTGCCGTCGGAAAAGCGGCTGCCGAGCGGATTCAGATGCGTGAGCGCGGCCATGATCGGCCCGTAGCCGGGCCCGAAACGGCGCTCCTCGCGCGGCACCAGATCGAGTTCGCCGATTTCGGTGCGCAGACGGTCGTTGGTCATCGCTTCGAGCGCGTACAGCGCGTCGAAATCCTCCGGCGATGCGACCCGATCGAACAGGTTGATGGCCGGAAAGCGCGTCGGAATCACGCGATACGCGGGCGACCAATCGAGCGCTGCGCTGGTCCAGCGGTCCTGCCATTGCGGTTGTGTCACGCCCAGCCGCCTCGCATTGCGTCGAGATACTGGCGCACGGCCACGAGATCGCTGATGTTGCCCGCCAGCATGCGGTCCAGCGCGCGTTTGCCGCCGAACGGCGGCGCGCTGTTGGGGCGTTTGACCCAGGTGTCGGCGGCGCTCGGCTGCGGCAGCAGAATCTGCAGCGCCTTGTAGATGCCGAGCAGCAGCGACAGTCGCTCCAGCGTGTCGTGGCTGAGGCGCGCGGTCTCGGGCGTCGCCCTCCACTTGAAGAACGTCGAGCGGCCCGGCTTGCCGAGCAGCACGATCTGCTCGTCGGCGCTCAGGTCCCAGTCGCGCGCGATGTTGAAGAACGCACGCAGACCGGCCGCGGACATCTGCGTCAGCGTGGGTTCCGAAAGCGATCGTCGCGGCGATGCCTCGGGCGAGGAAATTCGGGCAGCGTGAGTCATTGCGGGTAAGTCCCTATGTGTACTTTTTAATGATATTAGTCCAAAAGTGGATTTTTGCAAGAGAATATAATCCCGGCTCGTTTTGGCAGTCGTCGATCAGGAGAAGCAGCAGATGCGGGTTCGAGTAGTAGCAGCGGCGCTGGCCGTATGGTGTGTGTCGGAGGTGGCGTTGGCTGCCGGTTATGCGGAAGTGTGGAATCCGCCGGAGGTGAGCGGGCATCTCGCGAGCGGACACGTTACCCGGCAGGCGCACGCGCGGAAAAAACCCGAGGCGGTGAAAGTGAAGGCGGGCGCCAAGGGCGGAATCAAGACCAAAGCTGGTGCGCATGCACGGCAGACGGCGAGCGCCCGGCACGCGGCAACCCATGTCACGTCGGCCGGCGCGGCCCACGGCGGCAAACTCGCGGCGCATGGGAACGGCGTGAAACATCTCGTGGCGGGCGGGAACGTGAAAGGCGGTACGAAAGTCGCGGCGTCGGGCCCGAACCGGTCGCACGCCAGCGTGACCGCGCAGACCGCGAAGCACGCGCAGCCACATGTGCAACTGGCGCACGCGAAGCCGGCTCAGGGCAAGGTCGTGCACGCCGATTTCGCGGCGGCTCACACCGCGCGTCCGCATGTGGACAAGGTCGCGGCGAAGCCCGCGATTTCCCGTGCGAATCTGATCAAACCGCCCGTGCGGACTTCGTCGGACGCGTCCGCAAACGTTAGCGACATCGCGCCGATGGGCTCCGTGCCCAATCCGGCGACCGCCAGCAGCGGTTCGCTGCCGCCGATCATCCACTAAGGCTGCTTCGAGCGGCGCGGCGCGGTGTGGCATCGGTCGTGGCGTCACGCCGTGGCGAGGCCGTTTGCAAGCAGCCGCAGCGTTTCCGCCGAGCGGGCCTCGCGCACGCGCGAATGCAGCGTCACACGCGATTCCGGCAGCGCCGGCAAGCTGAGCCGCGCGCCGACGTCGATCAGACCGCGCGGCGCAACCCGACGCGCGAGCGGCGACACGGCGAGCCCAGCGGCCACAGCCGCGCCCACTGCCGCGACGCCACCACCCACAAACACCTCCTGCCAGGCGATGCCCGCCGCCGTCAGCGTGCGCAACGCGACGTCACGCACGTTGCACGGCGGGCTCAATAGCGCGAGCGCTAGCGGCTCACCGACTCGCGGCAGCCATGTCGGCGTCGCGAGCCAACCGAGCGGTTCGCTGAACAGCGTCTGCGCGTCATCGCGCGGCGGTTCGTCGGCGCCGTAGCGGACGATGGCCGCATCGAGCCGGCGTTCGTCGAACTGCGCGAGCAACGCCGCCGACGTGCCCATATGCAACTCGACCACGAGTCCCGGATCGTGTGCGTTGAGCCGGCCGAGCAGGTGCGGCAGATCGGAGCCCGCAACGTGCTCGCTGAGCCCGAGCACGAGCCGTCGCCGCTCCACCGACAGCGCGCCGAGCGCGCGCTCGTGCGCGTTCAGCAACTCGCGCGCGGCGCCGAGAAACGCGTGGCCGTCGGCGGACAGACGCACGATGCGCGGCGTGCGCTCCAGCAATTGCTTGCCCAGATGCGCCTCCAGTCGCTTCAGCTTCAGGCTGACGGCCGGTTGGGTGGTATCGAGCGCGTCCGCGGCGCGCGTGAAGCTGCGCAGATCGGCGACCAGCACGAAGGCGCGCACCGCATCGAGATCGAGGACTTTCATTTCGGATGAAAATGGATGAAATAGATAGAGATATCTGTTTATTATGACTGAGCGCGCCTAAGCTGTGTTCAACCCAACACCGCAAACAAGGAGCCCATCATGCCGCTCACCCGGATCTCACTGCGCGCCGGCAAGCCGGCCGATTACCGCCAGGCGCTGAGCGCCGGCATCCAGCGCTCGCTGGTGGACACGTTCAACGTGCCGAAGGACGACATGTTCATGCTGATCACCGAGCACACGGCCGACAACATGATCTATGACCGGCAGTACCAGAATATCGAGCGCGGCGACGATCTCGTCGTGATCCAACTGACCGTCAGCAACACGCGTTCGGTCGAGCAGAAGAAGGCGCTCTACCGGCGCATCGTCGATGAACTCGGGAAGTCGCCGGGCGTGCGGCCCGAGGATGTGTTCATCAATCTCGTCGAGGTCGAGAAGGAGAACTGGTCGTTTGGGAATGGGATTGCGCAGTACGCAAGCCGTCCCGACTAGCGAAATGCGTCATCAAAGAGCGAACCACCGACCAAATTGCGATATTTCAACAAATATTGAAATATAACGATGAAGTGGATATAGTGTCTTTATGGACACGATCAATGCCGTACGCGCGCTCGGCGCGCTCGCTCACGAATCCCGTCTCGCGATCTTTCGCCAGCTCGTCGTTGCCGGCCCCGAAGGCATGGCGGCTGGCGAAATAGCGCAGCAGTTAGGCATTTCGCCTTCCGGCCTTTCATTCCACCTGAAAGACCTGACACACGCCGGACTGGTGAGTCCGCGACAGGAAGGGCGCTTCGTCATCTACACCGCAAACTTCGACGCGATGACGTCGCTGATCGGCTTCCTCACAGAGAACTGCTGCTCCGGTACATCGTGCGCCGCGAGCGACCTTTCCAACTGCTGCCGAGACGAAACATGAAACGCATGCACATTCACGTGGCTGTGGACAATCTTGCCGACAGCATCCGCTTCTACAGCGCGATGTTTGGCAGCGTCGAGCCGACGGTCATCAAGAGCGATTACTGCAAGTGGGAGTTGAGCGACCCCGTCGTGAACTTCGCGATCTCGCAACGCGGCGCGAAACCTGGCGTCGATCACATTGGCATCCAGGTCGAAACCGATGAGGAACTGGCAGAGATGAACGCGCGCTTCGCCGCCGCTGAAGTTCCCGTGCAGCACCAGAGCGGCACGACATGCTGTTACGCGAAGTCGGACAAGGCGTGGACCGTCGATCCGCAAGGCGTGGCCTGGGAAACCTTCCTGACGCTCGAATCGGCTCCCATCTATGGGCAATCTCATACCCAGGAGGCATTGGCAGCAAACGAATCCGCGGCAGCCTGCTGCGCTCCGTCCCAGACAAGCATTTCATTTCGGAGCCGCACATGAGCGGCAAACCGTATTCCGTACTGATTCTCTGCACCGGCAACAGCGCACGCAGCATCATGGCCGAGGCGCTGTTCAACGTGCTCGGCAAAGGACAGTTTCGCGCGTACAGCGCGGGCAGCCATCCATCCGGCGCAGTCAATCCGTTCGCGATCGAGAAATGCGCGGCACTGGGCTACGACACCGCCAGGATGCGCAGTAAGAGCTGGGACGAGTTCGCAACGCCCGACGCGCCGCAGATGGACTTCGTCATTACCGTATGCGATCAGGCCGCGGGCGAGGTCTGCCCGATCTGGCCCGGCAAGCCGATCAGCGCACACTGGGGCTTTGAAGATCCCGCAGCCTGCCAGGGAACCGACGACGAGAAGCGCGAAGTTTTCGACAAGGTCTATCGACAGATCATGAATCGCGTGAGCCAGTTCGTGAACCTGCCGCTGCACGCGCTCAACCACGACGCAATCCGGCGCGAAATGCGTGCCATTGGCGAGCGTCCGGCAGAGGAAACCAATGAGTCGCGCTGAGGCTCGTGCAGCCGCGCGCCCGGCTATCGGCTTCTTCGAGCGCTATCTGACGGTGTGGGTCGCGCTGTGCATCGTGGCAGGCGTGATACTCGGCCAGTTGTTGCCGGGCGCATTTCAGGCGCTCGGGCGCATGGAAGTCGCGCACGTCAACCTGCCCGTCGGCGTGCTGATCTGGGTGATGATCATCCCGATGCTCATCAAGATCGACTTCTCGGCGATGAAGCAGGTCGGCAGCCAATGGCGCGGCATCGGCGTGACGCTCGCGGTCAACTGGCTCGTCAAACCGTTCTCGATGGCCGTGTTGGGCTGGGTGTTCATTCGTCACGTGTTCAGGCCGTGGCTGCCCGTCGAGCAACTCGACAGCTACCTCGCAGGTCTCATCCTGCTCGCCGCCGCGCCGTGCACGGCAATGGTCTTCGTGTGGTCGCAGCTGTGCAAGGGCGACCCGTATTTCACTCTGTCGCAGGTCGCGCTGAACGACTCGATCATGGTCGTGGCGTTCGCGCCACTCGTCGCGTTGCTGCTCGGGCTGTCCGCGATCACAGTGCCTTGGGACACACTGATCGCTTCGGTTGGCCTTTACATAGTGATCCCGGTCGTCCTCGCGCAACTGCTGCGCCAACGCTTTCTTCGAAAGGGCGAAGAGCATTTCCGTAGCGTCGTTGCCCGTCTCGGTCCCTGGTCCATCTGCGCCTTGCTCGTGACGCTGGTCCTGCTGTTTGCGTTTCAGGGTCAGCAGATCGTTGAGCAGCCGCTGGTGATCGCGATGCTCGCCGTGCCAATCCTCATTCAGGTGTTTCTGAACTCGGGACTGGCCTACCTGCTGAACCGCCAGCTGGGCGTCGCACATTGCGTCGCTGGCCCGTCGAGTCTGATTGGCGCAAGCAACTTCTTCGAACTCGCCGTGGCCACGGCAATCAGCCTGTTCGGTTTTCATTCGGGTGCCGCACTGGCGACGGTGGTTGGGGTTCTGATCGAGGTCCCCGTGATGCTGCTCGTCGTGGGGGTCGTGAACCGTTCGCAAGCATGGTACGAATCAGGGCAGCGGAAAGTCGCGCCCAACCTGGGGAGAAACGGATCGTGATGAGTGATCTGCCGAACGTCAGCCCTATTCACCTCGATATACCGAACGTGGACAAGCTGGCACCGGTGACCACTTCAACGCATCCGCCACGCATCCTGCTGCTTTACGGGTCGCTGCGAGCAACGTCGTATAGCCGGCTGCTGACGCTCGAAGCCGAGCGCATCCTCCGGCATTTCGGAGCGCAAACGCGGGTATTCGACCCGCACGGCCTGCCGCTCGCCGATAGCGTCCCGGTAGATCACCCGAAGGTCGTCGAACTGCGCAAGCTGTCCGAGTGGTCGGAGGGGCAGGTTTGGTGGAGCGTGGAACGCCACGGCAATCTCGCGGCCGTATTCAAGAATCAGATCGACTGGCTGCCGCTCGAAAGCGCGGGAATACGGCCGACCCAGGGGCGCACGCTGGCTGTGATGCAGGTGTGCGGAGGCTCGCAATCGTTCAATGCGGTAAACGCGCTGCGCGTGCTTGGCCGCTGGATGCGGATGGTGACCATCCCCAATCAGTCGTCGGTCGCAAAGGCATACCAGGAATTCGATTCCGATGGCCGTATGAAGCCCTCGTCCTACTATGATCGCGTGGTCGACGTGATGGAAGAGTTGTTCAAGTTCACGCTGCTCGTGCGGGACCGTTCGGACTATCTGACCGATCGATACAGCGAGCGCAAGGAGGCCGCGCCCCTGCAAGCGAGCGTACTTGCAGGCTCGGCGATGCGACACGAAATCAACTCCAATGCCGACACCGACGACAGCGAAACCGAATGAACCCGACCACCTGCATACCCGGCTAGAGACGTGGGTGCTGGCGTGGCTGAGCGGACTTGCTAGTCCTTACCCCACCGCCAGCGCGGCGGCTCGCCCTTCAGCCAGCACACGACCACGAGAGCCACGGTTAATAGCGCGACCAGCAAGGCGAACGTGAGCGGATGACCCGCGGGTTGAAACCGGAAAACGACCACCCCGAGCAACACGAAATACGCGAGCAGCGTCACCCATCCTTGCCAGCGCACGGGAAGGCCCCAACCCCAGCCATAGCGTTTGGCTGGGAACCAGTATTCACGAGAGGGTGACATCGCGCGGTCTCCTGATTCGTGCGCTTGCTCATTGTCGACAATTCACGGTCGGCAAGTGCAAGCATTGCATCTTCCGCGCTGTATCACGCGGGACTATATTTCCTGGACCGGCTTCAACCCGAGTCCATCGACAGGAAACGTTCCATGCAACCCGCAAACCAGCAAAAAACCGTGCTTCTGATCGGCGCCTCGCGCGGCCTCGGCTTCGCGATGGTCGAGGAGTATCTGAAGCGCGGCTGGCGAGTCATCGCGACCGGCAGGCAAAATTCCACGACCAGGCTCCTTCAGCTTGCGACGGCGTCACATGACGCACTCGAAGTCGAAACGGTCGACATCACGATGCCCGAACAGGTCGCCGCGTTGCGGGGCCGCCTCGAAGGACGTCCGATCGACCTGCTGTTCGTCAACGCCGGCGTCAAGAACGACGATAGTGAAACGATCGCGGATGTATCGACCGACGAATTCGTGCGCGTGATGGTGACGAACGCGTTGAGTCCGATGCGGGTCGTCGAGGCGCTGCAGGATCTCGTTCGGCCGACTGGCACGATCGGCGTGATGTCGTCGGGGCAGGGCAGCGTCGCCAACAACGAGAATGGCAACTACGAGGTCTATCGCGGCAGCAAGGCCGCGCTCAACATGTTCATGCGAAGCTTTGCCGCGCGTCACCGAAGCGATACCAGAACCCTGCTGCTGATGGCGCCCGGCTGGGTGCGAACCGACATGGGCGGGCCGGACGCGCGTCTGAGCATCGACGAAAGCATCCCGAACCTGGTCAGCACGATCGACGCTTACGAGGGCCGTGCCGGTTTGCATTACCTCGACTACCTCGGCAGAGTCGTGCCATGGTGAGCGGCAAGCGTAGGGGCCAGCGGCGGAAGAGCGCGTCGCTATAATGATTCGCCGCCCTACACGTACCCTCAACCACTCTTTGCCATGACCGTCGACCGCCCCGATCCTCCCCGCGATGCTCTCGAACTCGGCGGCTCCGTCTGGTTTCAGGCGGGCACGCAGACGCTCGGCGGCGCGGCCCGCATCGCGCTGCTTGCGGCGATTGGCGAGACCGGCTCGATCACGAGCGCGGCGAAGGCGGTCGGCATCAGCTATAAAGGCGCGTGGGATGCCATCGATACGATGAACAACCTCGCCGGCGAGCCGCTCGTCGTACGTTTGACCGGCGGCAAGGGCGGCGGCGGCACGACGCTGACGCCGCGCGCGGTGAAGCTGATCGAGACGTTTCGCGCGGTCGAGCGCGAGCATCGGCGCTTTCTCGAACGCGCGGGCGCGGCGATCGGCGAGGGCTTCGCGACGGACTGGGACCTGATCGGCCGCATCGGCGTGAAGACGAGCGCGCGCAATCAGTTCTTCGGCACGGTGTCGGCGATCGAGCGCGGCACCGTCAACGACGAAGTGTCGCTCGCGCTGCCCGGCGGCCACACGATCGTCGCCGTGCTCACGCACGAGAGCACCGAAGCCCTCGGGCTCGCGGTCGGCGTGGCGGCGTTTGCGCTGATCAAGGCGTCGTGGGTCGTTTTGCTCGTACCGGGTGATGGCGATCGCGATGCGCCGTTGAACCTGTCGGCGCGCAATCAGTTGTCTGGCACCGTGCACAGCGTGAAGCGCGGCGCGGTGAACGCGGAAGTGTCGCTCGGGCTCGACGGCGGCGCGGTGGTCACGGCGGTCGTCACCAATGGCAGCGTCGAGATGCTCGGTTTGCAGGAAGGCGCGAGCGCGGTCGCGGTGTTCAAGGCGTCGAGCGTGATACTTGGCGTGAAGGATTGAGGTTGCCGGGGCGTAACGAAGGCGCAATGCCACCCGCTCAACGAGGCGACGCCTCGCTGCGCGCATATCCTGCGAACGGGTGATCCTCGCGCACGCGGCCGTCGCTGACCTGCACGACCTGATCGCCGAATGCGGCGACGTCGTCCGGATCGTGCGTGATAAGCACCATCGGAATATCGAGCCGCGTTTGCAGGTCCGATAGCTCGCGTCGCATGCGCTGGCGCAACTCACTATCCAGTGCGGAAAACGGCTCGTCGAGCAGCAGCAGGCGCGGCTGCGAAACCAGCGCGCGCGCGAGCGCCACACGCTGCTTCTGCCCGCCCGACAGCTGCGCCGGGTGATTGCCCGCCACGCCCCTCAATTCGAGCGCATCGAGCCAGTAATCGACCTGCGCATGCGCGCCGCGCGCACGCGGATTGAGCCAGCCCCGGTGCAGCCCGAAGCCGATGTTCTGCCGCACGTTCAGATGCGGAAACAGCGCGTAGTCCTGAAACAGATACGCGATCTTGCGCGCCTGCGGCTTCTGATCGATGCCGACCGCGCTATCGAACAAGGTGGTGCCGTGCAGCGTGATGGTCCCTTCATCGGGACGCAGCAAGCCGGCGATCGCCTGCAAGGTCAGGCTCTTGCCCGCGCCCGACGGCCCGAACAGCACGAGCCGCTGCGTGCTCGCGCTAAACGCGACGTCGAGCGTGAAGCGCCGCTCGGCGGTCTCGAAGGTCTTGCGGATGGCGACGTTGAGCGGCATGTCAGCGGGCTCTCAGAAGCGTGTGCTGCGGCACGAGACGCCCCGCGAGCAGCAGGATCGTCACGCACGCGACCGATGTCACGAGCACGAGGAAGTTGGCGGTGCTGTCGTCGCCGGCCTGCACCGCCGAATAGACCGCGACCGACAGTGTCTGCGTGCGGCCTGGCAGATTGCCCGCGATCATCAGCGTCGCGCCGAATTCGCCGAGCGCGCGCGCGAACGCGAGCAGGCCGCCCGCGAGGATGCCGCGCGCGGCGAGCGGCAGCGTCACGCGGAAAAACACCGCGGCTTCGCTGACGCCGAGCGTGCGCGCCGCGCGCTCCAACTGCGGATCGACGCCCTCAAAGGCGGCGCGCGCGGACTTCAGCACGAGCGGAAACGCGACCACCGTCGACGCGATCACCGCGCCCTGCCACGTGAAGACGAGCTGGATGTCGAAGCGGTCGAGCCACGCGCCGATCACGCCGCGTCGGCCGAGCAGCACGAGCAGGTAATAGCCGAGCACGGTGGGCGGCAGCACGAGCGGCAGCATCAGCAGCGAATCGATCACGTCGCGCGCGCCGGAGCGCCAGCGCGACAGGCCGAACGCGGCCGCGACGCCGAGCACGAGAGTGAGCGCGGTGGCCCAGCCTGCGACCTTCAGCGATAGCAGCAGCGGAACCCAGGCCTGTTGCATGAGCGTGTGCTCTCCCCGTGAATCAATGCGCCGGCTTGAAGCCATACTTCGCGAGCACCGCCTGGCCGGCCGGCGACAGCACGAAGTCGATGAAGGCTTGCGCGTCGGCCGCGTCATGGCTGCCTTCGACCTGCGCGATCGGATAGCTGATCGGCGTTTGCGTCGGCAGGTTCAGCGCGACCTTGACCTTGTCGGGCATGATCGCGGCATCGGTGCCGAACACGAAGCCGGCGTCGACTTCGCCGCGCGCGACGTAATCAAGGCTCTGACGCACGTTCGACGCGAGCACCGCCTTCGCGCTGACCGCGTCCCATACGCCGGCGGCCTGAAGCGCGCCTTGCGTGTAGCGGCCAACCGGCACCGAGGCCGGATCGCCGAACGCGACGCGCTTGACGTTCGCGGTCGTCAGCGCGTCGAGGTTGGCGGGCGCGAAATGACTGTCGGCTGGCACGATCAGCACCAGCGAGTTGGCGGCGAAGTCGCGCCGCGTCGACGGCACGATCACCTTTTCGGCGGCGGCCTTGTCCATTGCCTTCTGATCCGCGGACGCGAATACGTCGGCGGGCGCGCCTTTGACGATCTGTTGCATCAGCACGTCGGACGCGCCGAAGTTCAACAGAACCTTGGTGCCCGGATGCTGTTGCTCGAACGCGTCGCCGACCGCCTTGAACGCATTGGTCAGGCTGGCGGCGGCCGAGACCACCAGTTCATCGGCGTGGGCGTTCACGCTGACCACGACGGCGACGGCGGCTGCGACGCACAGCGCGTACTGCTTCAGATGGCAAGAGAGCGTCATGAAGGACCTGGAGTCTGACGTGAACGGGAAGCAGTGGCTTAAAAACGCTATCGTAATATATGCGCGGTTATAGCGGTGCGCAAAACGGTCGATTCGGCGTAGCGCTTCACGTATGGCGTGAAGCGAGGGAAGTGCTACGAAACTGTAAAAGGAAGCTTGAAAACGCGGCGGAAGCGCCGGCGCAGCGTGCTCAGATGTCCGACGCGCGCATCGGCTCGAGCGTATTGCGTGTTTGCGACAGCGGCGCGGCCGACGGTCGAATGTCGCGTGGGGACAGCCATTTCGCGCGAATGAACGGCCGGTCGTGACCGGACACCTTCAATGCGATATGCGTGACCCAGCGCTGCGTGGGTACGTGCACGCCGTGCATCAGGATTGCCAGCACCATCAGGCTGACGGTGACCGGGAGCGCCGACAGCCGGCCCGGTTCCGCATTCCACGCGATGCGCACGAACACGAGCGCGGCGAGCGCGCCGACGAGGCAGCCAGTCACGGCTTCGGACGGCGAATGCGCGCTCAGCACGACGCGCGACAAGCCCACCGCCAGGCCGGCGGCAAGCCCCCCGAGCACGCCGAGCAGCCGGACGGCGCGGCGCGCGGGCAATAGCATCAAAAACAGCGCAACCGGATAGACGGCCGTGGACAGCATGGAGTGACCGCTGACGCCGGTGAAATCGAGCTCGCGCACGCCGACGCCCCAGCCGAGGAAGGCGAGCTTGGTCACGGTCACGACGCCGATCGCCGTACCGAGCAGCGCGAGCCAGCAGGCCGCGAGCCGCCACGAGTAGCCGAGCGCCAACCATAGCGCGATGGCGAGCGCGAGCGGCAGCGTCAAGCCGGCGCCGCCGAGGCTGGTGATCGAATACCACAGGTGGATCGGTAAATCGGGCATGGCGGGAGCGCGACGCGGGTCGCGTGAAATCGGGTTGGTGGAAATCGGCGCGCGGCCGGCACGAAACGCCGATGCGGCCCGGATCACACGTCGGGAGATCAACCGCCAGTATAGTCGGGTGTCGCGCGACGGTCTTGCGGCGCACAGCGCTTTTGCACGCCGAATGTTGGCTGCCGAACGGCTATCGACGTGGTTTGACGACAGGGCCCCGGCAAGGTTCGCGACTATCGAAATGGGGCACGAAGAGCGGCGCTGTGTTCAGCACCGCAGGAAAAATGATGTTATTGTGCATTGCACAACTTCATCTGATCCGCAGTTTTGGGGTCCGCATTTGTCCCTTTTTGCGAGGTTATCGCCGATGGCAAAAAGCCTGTCGAAAATCTGGCTGCGTGGTTTCAAGCGCCTGCTCGCGATCCAAACCGAACACGCGCAAAAAACCGCCAAGCGAGCGCAGGCGCGACCGGTTCGCGCCGCCACCACCAAACCGTCGAGCAAGGCTCATCCACTGAAGCCGGCTGCCGCGCTACGCACGCCGATGAAACGCGAAGCGCCGCGCGAGTCGCGCGTGCGTCCACGCGCGGCCGCGTGGGCGAGCGGCGCGTGGACGCGCTCGTTCCATTCCGCGCCGGCCGCGCCGGGCCGGCTGGTCAATCACCTGCAGTACGGGCTCTATATCCCGTCCGGGCACGCACATGAGGCGATGCCGCTGGTCGTGATGCTGCACGGCTGCACGCAGTCGATCGACGAATTCGCCGAGGGTACGCGCATGAACCTGCTCGCCGACCGCTACGGCTTCGCGGTCGTGTATCCGGAGCAATCGAAGCACGCGCACTCGCACCGCTGCTGGCATTGGTACGATGCCGGCGACAACGCGGGCGGCGCGGAAGCGCGCGCGGTCGTGTCGCTGGTGGATTCGCTGGTCGAGCAGCACGGCTTTGACCGCGCGCGTGTCTACGTGGCGGGGATTTCGGCGGGCGCGGGGCTGGCCGCGCTATTGGCCGTCAAGTACCCCGGGCATTTCGCCGCGGTCGCGCTGCATTCCGGCCCCGCTTTCGGAGAGGCGCGCTCCGGCATTACCGCGATGGACGTGATGCGGCGCGGCGCGCGTCGCGAGCCGGCGGAACTCGTCGACGAAACCACCAACGTCGCGCAATACCCGGGCATGCCGGCATTGATCGTCCACGGCGATGCCGACCATGTGGTGGCGCCGGTCAACGCGGATCAGTTGGCGACACAGTTTCTGCGTCTGAACCGCCTCATTGACGCAAACGGCGCGCGCAAAGCCGGCGAGACGCGCGAGGACCGCAAAAATGGCGTCGTGATGCGCGATTATCTGCGCGGCGGGCGGCGCGTGGTACGGGTTTGTCGTGTGCAGGGGCTGGGCCACGCATGGGCCGGCGGCGACGATGCGCTGCCCTTCCATTCGTCCAAGGGCCCGGACGCGAGCGCCATGCTGTGGGAGTTTTTCCGGCATCAGCGTCGTGCGGACGCGGGCCGCATCGCGGAAGGATTGGCAGCATCATCGGTCGGGCGGTGACGTCCGAGCAACACCTCGAAAATGAGTAGTGGCATGTAATTAGGGTTTTCCCTATAATACGGGTTATCCCTTAGGCGTAACCGCCTAGCTATCATTGCCGAGGTGAACCATGTATCTGATCAGCCGCCTGTTCCTGTTTCTGACCAAGTCGCCGGACCAGCTCGCGAAGGAGCGCGCTGACGCCTATCTCGCTGAAGCGACCGATCTCTACGATCTCGAATTCCGCATGAGCAAGCTCGATCAAGAGACGAACGTGCGTCCGTCGTGGATGAGCCAGCACTACGGCTAAGCCGACTGCCTGTAATCGGCATCAGGCCGTCAGCAATCGGAACATCGGCGCGTGGTGAGGCGCTGGTGTTTGGGGTTGGCCATCAAGGCCATGCCCGTATCGCGCATTCCCCTTTACTCATCGCGCGGCCTTCGTGCCCGGTTGGCAGACTTCACTCAAGCAGCCGGATTCAGCTGCCACAACGCGTAGTTCAAAAGCGCGGCGTACGCGACCCACACGACATACGGCACGAGCAGAATGCCCGCGAGGCGATCGCGCCGCCAGAACACATACGTCAGCATCACGATCAGTAGCAGCAGAATCAGGATGTCGATCAGCGCCGTCTCCGGGCGATGCAGGCCGAAAAACAGCCACATCCACGCGGCGTTGAACACCAGCTGAACGACCCACAGTACGATCGCCGCGGTCAGGCCGTCGCGCTTCCACACGCGCCACGCGGAAAACGCCATCAGCACGTAAAGTACGGTCCAGACCGGTGGGAAAACCCAGTTCGGCGGATTGAACACAGGCTTTTGCAGGCCCGTGTACCACGCGTCCGGCAGAGACAGACTCGCGGCCCAGCCGGCCGCCAGCGTCAGGATCAAAAACACGAGCAGCGACGGCAGACGGCGCATCTTCGCCCCCTTCAGATCTTCTTGTTCAATCTTGTTCAATAATGTGAGCAGGCACTCACTTTCCGTATCAGGCCAGTGTGCACTCGCGGACCTGTGCCTGGTCGACGATCCGTTCGGGATAATTCCCGCCCAGTACCATGCACCGAATTCCGCGAGCCGCTCCGCGCCGGCCAACCACCGCGCGTGAATCCATTTTGCCGGCAAGTTCGCGAGCTGCGGTAGATATCGTTTGATAAAGCGCCGTCGGGGTCGAATTTTTCGGATCGCGTGACCGGATTGAAAATACGGGAGTAAGGTTGCGCGCCGTAGCCGGTCGAGGCGGCCCACTGCCAGCCGCCGTTGTTCGCCGGGAAATCGAAGTCGTTCAGCAAATCGGCGAAGTATCGCTCGCCGAGCCGCCAGTCGATGCCGAGATCCTTCGCGAGGAAGCTTGCCGTGGCCATCCGCAGACGGTTGTGCTTATAGCCGGTCTGGTTCAACCGCAGCATCGCGGCATCGACGAGCGGATAGCCGGTGCGGCCGTCGCACCAGGCGGCGAACGCTACGTCGGCCGAGCGGCCTTTTTCCCAGTGCAACTGCTCGTATTCCGGCTTGAACGGCGCGCTTTTCGCGAGGCGCGGGTGGTGCGCGAGCACCATGAAGTAAAAATCCCACCAGATCGGTCCCGACAGCCACGTCGCGGCGCCTTTGCCGTCGGGTTGCAGCGACATCTCGTACGCGAGCCGCGCCAATGTGCGGATCGACACCGTGCCGAAGCGCAGATGCACCGACAGATAGCTCGGCTTTTCGCAGCGGGGAAATCGCGCCGTTCCGCGTAGCTGTCGATGCGCGTGAGGAAATCGTCGAGCCGCTGTTGGGCGCCGCTCATGCCGGCGGGCAGTTGCAAGTCCGTCAGGTTGCCAGGCGCGAAGCCGAGCTGGTCGAGTGTGACGATCCTGCACCGGCTCGCCTGGGTGGCGCGTCTGCCTGGCATCGACAATCGGCTGCAGGATCGTCGTGTCGAACACGAACACGCACCAGATACGCTCGCAATGCTTGGACGCGTAGTACAGCGCGGCATGATCGGTGCTGCGCAGAACGCGGCGGAACCAGACGAGGCCGGAGTCGAAGCTGTCGTGCAGGCGGCGGGCGCGTGTCATCGGGAGAGGCAGTCGGGCTGAAGGTGGTCGAGGACCGGCTATGCAGGACGCGTGCCGTGCGCGCGAAAACAATCAGCGCCCGGCCCTATCGTGCAGGGTGCGGGCGCTGCTCGCGACGGCGCAGGGTAATGCGCCGTGAGCGGTTCTTCTTGAGCATTGCTGATCGGCGCAACGGCCGACCTGACCTCAAGCGACGTGCAGACGAACCGCGACGTTGTTACGCGTAGCGTTCGAGTACGGGCAGACCTGGTGCGCTGCATCCACCAGTTCCCCGGCAGCGTCCGCAGCCAGACCCGGCAGAGTGACACGCAGGTCGATGTCGAGCGCGAAGCCGCCCTTGTCGTTCGGACCGATGCCGACGTCGGCGGAAACCTGCGTGTCGGCCGGCAGGGCCTGTTTGCGCTGGCCGGCGACAAACTTCATGGCGCTCAGGAAACAGGCCGAGTAGCCGGCTGCAAACAGCTGTTCGGGATTCGTGCCTGCTGCGCCATTTCCGCCGAGTTCACGCGGTGCCGCCAGCTTCACGTCCAATGCATCGTCCGACGATACGGCGCGGCCGTCGCGGCCGCCGGTGCTCGTTGCGCTTGCCTTGTAGAGGATGTTCATGGTGCGGTTCCTAGTGTGGGGTGTCAGGGTTGGCTTGTTTGCCGCTGGCTGCCGGTTCGCCGGTCTGGCGAAGCGCTAGCGAAGCGGCAGGTGATCAAGATAGTACACAAATAATTTGTATGCAAATGAATTTGGCGATGGAACCGGAACTAGTCCTTTTCAGTTATCGCCCTACTGGTCCATGAAGTCGTTGAGCGTCGTGCGCAGGCGTGTGAGGTCGTCGCGCAGACGCAGCAGGAAGTCCGCCGTCTGCTGCGTCGCGCAGAAGATTTCGCCGGGCACGTCGCGCGCCTGACGCTTGAGCGCCTTGCCCGCGCCCGTCAGGCGAATGTAGACGAGGCGCTCATCGTCGGTGCCGCGCGCGCGCTCGACGAGTCCCTGCGCTTCGAGGCGCTTGAGCAGCGGCGTGACCGTCGCCGGATCGAGATTCAGGCGCGCGGCCATGTCCTTGACGGTGACGTCGTCGGTTTCCCACAGCACGAGCATCGCCAGATACTGTGGATACGTGAGTCCGAGCTTTTCGAGCAGCGGCTTGTACGCTTTCGTCATCGCGAGCGAGGTCGAGTAGAGCGCGAAGCACAGTTGCTCGTCGAGCGTGAAGGGGAGAGCGGGGCGCTGGGTCATGATTCATCTCGGCAAAAAGAGCGTGCAAATGGATTGAACGCAAACCATTGTGCCGCAAGTCGCTTCAGGATGCCGAGCGTCGGGAACAGGTGTCTCGACAGAGACGTGGGGAAGGCGCGCGCGGGTGCCAGAACGGCTCCCGCGCGGGAACGACGGATCAGGCCGCCGGCGTGGTCGGCAGATCCGGCGTTTGCGGCGTCTGCACGCCGAAGCAGCCGCGATAGGTCGCGTAGAACGAGCAGTACAGCATGGTCGTGACGATCATCGTCGCGGGCATCAGGATCGCGAACGCGAAGTCGGCCGCGCCGAGCGCCTGCATCAGCAGGGACAGCCCGATCGACACGACCGTTGCGACTGCGAACCACAGCGCCGCGAATACGACGAAAGCGCCGCGATTGCGCCAGCAACTGACGACGCTGAAGAACATCGCCTTGACGGGCGGCACGTCGTGCCAGGCGGCGAGGATGGGCGAGAACCAGAACAGCATCGCGACCGGTATGTAGAACGCGAGCGCGGTGATCACCGCGAGCGGGATATTGCTGTTGGCGATCGTGTTCTCGTCCATCGACGCGTTGCCGAGCATCACCTTCAGCAGCATGCCGCCGTCGGCGAGCGCCGAGCCGGCCAGCACGAGCGCCATGGCGATGACATACAGCACGCCGAGCACGAGCAGCCGCCGCGCGACCACCGGGCCATACGAATGAAAGCCGTCGACAAGGATGGTCGGAAACACCGGTTTGCCCGCGATCGTGTTGCGGCATGCGGCCATGAAGCCGACCGCGACACCGGGAATGAACAATAGCGGCAACACGCCGCCGACCACCGGAATCTGTGACACGAGCGTCATCACCAGCAAATAGGTGAAGAACAGCGTCAGAAAGGCGAGCGGATTCTTGCGGAACAGCCAGATACCCTGGCGGAACCACACATAGCCGGTTTTCGCGGGGACTTCGATCAGTTGCATGAGGTATGGATGCCTGGATTCGCGACGCCCTGCAGGCGCTCGCGCAGAATGCGTTCGAAATGACCGGGGTCGTGCGGCTTCAGCAGTTCGGCCGCGCGCGGCAAATGAAAATCATACAGGCGCGAGACCCAGAAACGGTATGCGCCCGCACGCAGCATGTCGCCCCAGTGATGGTTTTCCTCGACGGTGAACGGCCGCACCGTCTGATACGCGCGCAACAGCGCCTCGGTGCGCTCGGCGTCGAGCTTGCCGGTCGCGAGGTCGACGCACCAGTCGTTGACCGTCACCGCGACGTCGAACAGCCACTTGTCGCAGCCGGCGAAATAGAAATCGAAGAAACCACCGAGCCGCACTTCGTGGCCGGTGTCGGGCGCCGCGTGAGCGAACATCGCGTTGTCGCGGAACAGGTCGGCGTGGCACGGGCCCGCGGGCATTGCCGCGTAATCGGCGGAGGCGAAGAACGCTTCCTGATGCGCAAGCTCGGACGCCAGCAGATCGCGCTGCTCGCCTTCCAGATACGGCAGGATCGTCGGCACGGTTTCGCGCCACCACGGCAGGCTGCGCAGGTTCGGCTGATAGCGCGGATAGTCGCGGCCCGCGAGGTGCAGGCGCGCGAGCATCTGGCCGACCTCGACGCAATGCTCGACGCCCGGCGAGAGTTCGGGTGCGCCTTCGAGCTTCGTCACGATGGTCGCGGGTTTGCCGAGCAGCATGCCGAACAGCGCGCCGTCGAGACGCGGCATCGGATCCGGTACCGGCACGCGATGCCCGGCAAGATGCCGCATCAGGTTCAGATAGAACGGCAGTTGTTCAGCTGTCAGCTTTTCGAAAATCGTCAGCACGTATTCGCCGCGCGTCGTCGTCAGAAAGAAGTTGCTGTTTTCAATGCCGGACGAAATGCCGCGAAACTCGACGACATCGCCGAGATCGTAGTGACTCATCCATTCTGCGAGTTGGGATTTGTTGACAGCGGTGAAGACGGCCATGCGGAAACGTCGGATCAGGTTGTTCGGGCTGGCGCGGTGCGGCCAGTGCGAGGTGAGACAAACGAATGTGGCGGAGCGGGCGACGAATGCGGAACGGCGAAGTGCAAGCGTCGCCGCATTCAGCGCGGGTTCATCGCGCAGCGGCCGCGATCGGGTTGAGCGGGGGCGCGGTCGCGCCGCGGCCGCCGTTGCCGGCGTGCCGCTTGCGTAACGATCAATAGTGGAGATTCACCGATGGCAAGCGCGTACTGGGCTTGCCGCTGTCGTGGACGGTGGGCGACGTGTCGGGCGACGCGCTCATCTGGTAGCGGGTGCCGAAATTCGAATGCACGTCGATTTCGACCGGCTTGCCCTTGTCGCGGAATTCGGTGATTTCGGTGCCGTTCGGGCTGACTTCGTGAAAGCTCGGCGTGCGCGGAACGTTGATGTCGACCTTCGAGCTGACCTCTGCGCCCGGACGATTGATCTTGTCCAGGTCCGGCAGACCGGCCCGTTCATTGGCGGACTGGGGCACGCCGGCGGCCGGCGATTCGTCGACGGGCTGGGCAGCCATCGCGGCGTTGCCGAAGGCCAGAGCCAGTGCAACAGCGATGGGAAGGAGCAGCTTCATGGTGATTCTCCGATTGGGTGCCCGGATTCTAGCAAATCCGGCCTGACGCACGGGCGCCAAGCCTTATTTTGCGCCGCTTTCGCGCGAGCTGCGCGCGTTCTCGCGGGCGCTGTTGCAAGCGTCGCCGCCGACATTTGGCAACAGCGGGTTCCGTGGTAATGTCGTCTCATCAAAAAGGGTAAACGATGATGATCAACAACGATATCAATCAGCGCACGGTGCAGACTCCCGCCAACAGCTTCCCAACCGAAGGCTTCGACGACGCGGCCGAGGCCGTCACCCGCCTCGCCGCGATCTACGAGGCGAACACGTCGTTCCTGCGCGATGCGTTCGCGCGCTATCGCCGCAACGAGCAGTTCGACCATCGCGTGCGCGCCTGCTACCCGTTCGTGCGCGTGCGTACCGAGGTCAACACGCACGTCGATTCACGCCGCTCGTACGGTTTCGTCGCGGGGCCGGGCGTGTTCGAGACGACCGTCACGCGGCCAGACCTGTTCGGCAACTACTATCGCGAGCAACTGCGGCTGCTGGCGAAGAATCATCACGTGCAGATCGAGGTCGGTGTGTCGGACCAGCCGATTCCGATTCATTTCGCGTTCGCCGAGGGCATCCACCTCGAAGGCGATCTGGACCGCGAGCGCCTGTTCCTGATGCGCGACATCTTCGATATACCGGACCTCGCGCTGCTCGACGACCGCATCGTCAACGGCACGTACGAGCCGCTGCCGGGCGAGCCGCATCCGCTCGCGTTGTTCACGGCGGCGCGCGTCGATTTTTCACTGCATCGGCTGAAGCACTACACGTCGACCTCGCCGACGCATGTGCAGAACTACGTGCTGTACACCAACTACCAGTTCTATATCGACGAATTCGTCAAGCTCGGCCGGGGCATGATGGCCCGTACCGACGACGAGGAGTTGCGCGCCTATCGCAGCGAATACACGTCGTTCGTCGAGCCCGGCGACGTCATCACCTACAACGAGAATCTCGGCGAGCAGGCGCAGGAGGGCACGCTGCCGCCACGTCTGCCGCAGATGCCGGCCTATCACCTGAAACGCGCGGACGGCAGCGGCATCACGATGATCAACATTGGGGTCGGGCCGTCGAATGCGAAGACCATCACCGATCACATCGCGGTGCTGCGTCCGCATGCGTGGATCATGCTCGGCCACTGCGCAGGACTGCGCAACACGCAGCGTCTCGGCGACTACGTGCTCGCGCACGGCTATGTGCGCGAAGATCATGTGCTCGATGCCGATCTGCCGCTGTGGGTGCCGATTCCGGCGCTCGCCGAAGTGCAGGTCGCGCTCGAGCGCGCGGTCGCGCAGGTCACGCAGCTCGACGGCGTCGAGCTGAAGCGCGTGATGCGCACGGGCACGGTGGCGAGCGTCGACAATCGCAACTGGGAGCTGCGCGATCATCGCGAGCCGGTGCAGCGGCTGTCGCAAAGCCGTGCAATCGCGCTCGATATGGAAAGCGCGACGATCGCCGCGAACGGCTTCCGCTTCCGCGTGCCTTACGGCACGTTGCTGTGCGTGTCGGACAAGCCGCTGCACGGCGAGTTGAAGCTGCCGGGCATGGCCGATCAGTTTTATCGCGCGCAGGTCGATCAGCATCTGCAGATCGGCGTGAAGGCGATGGAACTGCTGCGGACGAATGGGCTGCATCGATTGCATAGCCGCAAGCTGCGCAGTTTCGCGGAAGTCGCGTTTCAGTAACTCAGGCCGAGGCACTGATAAACAGCCCGCTTACGCTGGATGTGCCGCTTTGAAGATGGCTCGCGAGCGACGTCGGACCCAATCGGCTTCGTTGGTTGTCGAGGTGACGCTCGCCGGCTCAACCCTGCCCGAAACCGGGTCAACCCGATCAAGCTTCCCGCCGCCAGCAGCCACAGCGGATGAATCCGCGTCTTCGTCGCCATCACGGCCGTGAACGCAGTAATCGCCCACGCTATCGCGGTCGGATTCGAAGCGCGTGCGATCAGCGCCGCGCTCGCTGCGACGAGGCCGGCCGTCACCGGCACGAGTCCAAGCTGCGCAAAGCGGCGCCACGGACGGTCCTTGAAGCGGTCCCACGCATGCAGCGCGAGGATCGTCAGGAGCGACGACGGCCCGAACTTCGCAATCGACGTGACGAGCATGCCGGCCCAGCCGGCCACATGCCAGCCGATCAGCGTGACGATCATCTGGTTCGGGCCGGGCGCGGCTTGAGCGAGCGCGAACAGCGCGCTGAACTCGCTGGCCGGCATCCAGTGATGCACGTCGACCACCTGCCGCTGCATCTCCGGAATGATCGTATTGCCGCCGCCGAACGCGAGCAGCGACAGCTGACTAAAAATCGCCGCAAGGGAAACGAGCGTGTCGTTCAGCGTGCGCTCCTTGCGGCAAGATAAATGCTGAGCGGCGTGAGCGCGAGCGCGGCTTCGGGTGAGGTGAGTTCGTTCAGATTGCGAGCTTCGAGTACCAGCTGAGCACGTTAGCGCCGGACGGCAAGCGTGCAAACGATTTGTTCGCCAATCCGGTTGACAGTCAGCGCGCCGCAAACTGGCCTGCAAAACGAAAGCGGGCAGCCCGAAGGCTGCCCGCCATGTGCGCGACGATAGGCATCGTGCTACGCGCAATGCGAAACGCGCAGCCTCTTGCCATCACAGGTAGAACATCCGGTCTTCTTCCGACTTGACCGGATGAACTTCGCCTTCCTCGCGGTCTTCGTAGAACTTGAGCACCGCTTCGAGCACCTGGTCCGGATTGTCGATCACCTGCATCAGATCGATGTCGGTCGGATTGATCAAACCCATCGGAATCAGAGCGCTCTTGAACCACGCGAGCAGACCTTCCCAGAACTCGGCGCCGACCAGAATGATCGGCACATGGCGCGACTTCTTGGTCTGGATCAGCGTGAGCACTTCGGCCAGTTCGTCGAGCGTGCCGAAGCCGCCGGGCATCACGATCACCGCGTCCGAGTTCTTTACGAACGTGACCTTGCGCGTGAAGAAATGGCGGAAGCGCAGCGAGATGTCCTGCCACTGGTTGCCCGACTGCTCGTGCGGCAACTCGATGTTCAGACCGACCGAAGGCGCCTTGCCCGCATGCGCGCCCTTGTTGGCCGCTTCCATGATGCCGGGGCCGCCGCCGGAGATCACCGCGAAGCCGGCATCCGACAATTTGCGCGCGATCTGCGTGGCGAGTTTGTAGTACGGCGAGTTCGGTTTCAGGCGCGCCGAACCGTAGATGCTGACCGCCGGGCGAATCTCCGACAGGTACTCGGTCGCCTCGATAAACTCTGCCATAATCGTGAACATCTGCCACGATGCGCGGGCTTTCTTGGCCGTTGCGCGCTCTTGATCTGCGAGCGATCGCAGACTCGGAATCACTTTTCTCTTAGTCATAATGCCTGAAGAACGAAGCCTTGAAGGTAAGACCCTGCTGTTGGTCGACGGTTCGAGTTATCTGTACCGGGCCTACCATGCGATGCCTGATCTGCGCGGTCCCGAGGGTGGCCCGACGGGTGCGCTCTACGGGATGATCAACATGCTGCGGCGCATGCGCAAGGAAGTCACAGCAGAGTATAGCGCGTGCGTGTTCGACGCCAAGGGCAAAACGTTTCGCGACGACTGGTATCCGGAATACAAGGCGAACCGTCCGTCGATGCCGGAAGATCTTGCTCGTCAGATCGAGCCGATTCACGTCGCGGTGCGGGCGCTCGGGTGGCCGCTGCTGATGATCGATCGCGTCGAAGCGGACGACGTGATCGGCACGCTGTGCACCGAAGCGGAAAAGCTCGGCATGAACGTGGTCGTGTCGACCGGCGACAAGGACCTCGCGCAGCTCGTGTCGAACCGCGTGACGCTCGTCAATACGATGACCAACGAAACGCTCGACCGCGACGGCGTGGTCGCGAAGTTCGGTGTGCCGCCGGAGCGCATCGTCGATTATCTGTCGCTGATCGGCGATACCGTCGACAACGTGCCGGGCGTCGAGAAGTGCGGTCCGAAAACCGCGGTCAAATGGCTGACGCAATATGAGTCGCTAGATGGCATCGTCGGGCATGCGAGCGAGATCAAGGGCGCGGTCGGCGAGAATCTGCGCCGCGCGCTGGACTTTTTGCCGATGGCGCGCAAGCTCGTCACAGTCGAGCGTCATTGCGATCTGACCGGGCACATCGTGTCGATCGAGGAGAGTTTGCCGAGCCTTCCCGAATCGCGCGAAGAGTTGCGCGAGGTGTTCACGCGCCACGGCTTCAAGACGTGGCTGCGCGAAGTCGAAATCGCCGATGCGGTCGAAGGTCCGGAAACCGACGTGCCCCCCGCGTTGTCCGTCGATCACGAGCGTCACTACGAGACCGTGCAAACATGGGAGCAGCTCGAGGCGTGGCTCGACAGGATCGATGCGGCCGAGCTGACCTCGTTCGATACCGAGACCACGTCGCTCGATCCGATGATCGCGCAGATCGTCGGCTTGTCGCTGTCGGTCGAAGCGGGCCGCGCCGCGTATGTGCCGCTCGCGCATCGCGGCCCCGACGCGCCAGTGCAGCTGCCGCGCGACGAAGTGCTCGCGAAGCTCAAGCCGTGGCTCGAAAGCGCCGACCACAAAAAGGTCGGCCAGCATCTGAAGTACGACGAACAGGTGCTCGCGAATTACGGCATCGAAATGCGCGGCGTCGAGCATGACACGCTGCTCGAGTCGTACGTGCTCGAATCGCATCGCACGCACGACATGGACAGCCTCGCGCTGCGTCATCTCGGCGTGAAGACGATCAAGTACGAAGAGGTCGCGGGCAAGGGCGCGCAGCAGATCGGCTTCGACGAAGTCGCGCTCGACAAAGCCGCCGAATATGCGGCCGAAGACGCAGACATCACGCTGCGTTTGCATCAGGCCTTGTATCCGCAGATCGCCGCGGAGAAGTCGCTCGACCACGTGTATCGCGAGATCGAAGTGCCGACTTCGCGCGTACTGCGCAAGATGGAGCGGACCGGCGTGCTGATCGACGCGGAGAAGCTGCGTCAGCAGAGCACTGAGATCGCCACGCGTCTGATCGAACTCGAAGGCAAGGCGTACGAACTGGCCGGCGGCGAATTCAACCTCGGCTCGCCAAAGCAGATTGGTCAGATTTTCTTCGAGAAGCTCGAACTGCCGGTCATCAAGAAGACGCCGAGCGGTGCGCCTTCCACCGACGAAGAGGTGTTGCAGAAGCTCGCCGAAGACTATCCGCTGCCGAAGATTCTGCTCGAACATCGCGGCCTGTCGAAACTGAAGTCGACCTATACCGACAAGCTGCCGCGCATGGTCAATCCGCACACCGGCCGCGTGCATACGAACTACGCGCAGGCCGTCGCGGTGACGGGGCGGCTCGCATCGAACGATCCAAACCTGCAGAACATTCCGGTGCGTACCGGCGAAGGTCGGCGCATCCGCGAGGCGTTCATCGCGCCGCCCGGGCACAAGCTCGTCTCCGCCGATTATTCGCAGATCGAATTGCGCATCATGGCCCACATCTCGGGCGACGAATCGTTGTTGCGCGCGTTTTCGCAGGGCGAGGACATTCACCGCGCGACCGCGTCGGAAATCTTCAGCGTGACGCCGCTCGAAGTGTCGAGCGATCAGCGGCGCGTCGCGAAGGTCATCAACTTTGGGCTCATCTACGGCATGAGCGCGTTCGGACTGGCGTCGAACCTCGGCATCACGCGCGATGCGGCGAAGATTTATATCGACCGCTACTTCGCGCGCTATCCCGGCGTCGCGCGCTATATGGACGAGACGCGTTTGAGCGCGAAGGCGAAGGGCTACGTCGAAACGGTGTTCGGCCGTCGTCTGTGGCTGCCCGAGATCAACGGCGGCAACGGTCCGCGCCGCCAGGCCGCGGAGCGTGCCGCGATCAACGCGCCGATGCAGGGCACCGCGGCCGACCTGATCAAGATGTCGATGATCGCCGTGCAGAACTGGATCGAAGACTCGAAGATCGGCACGCGGATGATCATGCAGGTGCATGACGAACTGATTCTCGAAGTGCCCGACGCTGAGTTGTCCGAAGTCCGCAAGCGCCTGCCGGAACTGATGTGCGGCGTCGCCGCGCTGAAGGTGCCGCTCGTCGCCGAGGTCGGTGCGGGCCGGAACTGGGAGGAAGCGCATTGACATGCCCGTGACATGCGCACGATAACGTCGTGCGCATGTCACACATGGGTTTTGGCGACTTGTGACTTGCCAGGCGGGTCGAGGACAATCGGTTCAGGACGGCGCATTCATGCGCAGCGTCGCGACAGATAATTCATCGGCTACACGGAGAAGTGCAATGCATCGATTTATCGTCGTTGGCGGAGGTGCGGGAGGATTGGAACTGGCGACGCGTCTTGGCGATCGCTATGGGGCCGACAAGAAGGGGCGCAGCGCGCAGGCCCAGGTCACGCTGGTCGACCGCTATCCGACGCATATCTGGAAGCCGCTGCTGCACGAGGTGGCGGCGGGCAGCATGGACCCGTTCACGCAGGAACTCCCGTACGCGGCGCAGGCGCGCTGGCATGGCTTCGCATTCCAGCAAGGGGACCTGACCGCACTCGACCGCACGAACCGACGCATTACGCTCGGCACCGTGCTGGACGACGACGGCGCTGAACTGCTGCCCGAACGCGAGCTCGAGTACGACACGCTGATCATCGCGATTGGCAGTACCACGGCCTTCTTCGGCGTCAAGGGAGCGGCCGAATTCTCCTTCGCACTGGATACGGTTAGCGAGGCAGAGCGTTTCCGCAAGCGCCTGATCGCCGCATGCATGCGCGCCGAACATCAGGCGCACGAACCCGTCGAGTCGAGACCGGGACCCGGCACGTGGACGTCCAGCGAGCCGCGCATTCAGGTGGCGATCGTCGGCGGCGGCGCGACGGGGGTCGAGTTGTCGGCGGAGTTGCGCAATACCGCGCAGGTTTTGTCCGCGTATGGCTTGCACAAGCTCGATCCGCGACATGACGTCGGCATCGTGCTGATCGAGGCGGGGCCGCGCATCCTGCCCGCGTTGCAGGAGCGCGTTTCCACGGCCACCTCCGAATTGCTGACCAAGCTCGGCGTGAAGCTGATGATCGGCGAGACGGTGGCCGAGGTCGCGCCGGGCTACATCCGCACCGCGAGCGGTCACACCGTGCGGGCCGATCTGACCGTGTGGGCGGCGGGCATCAAGGCGCCGGCGGTACTCGGTCAGCTCGACGGCTTGCCGGTCAACCGGCTCGGCCAGCTGGTCGTGCGCCGTACGCTGCAAACCGGGATCGACGACAACATCTTCGCGCTCGGCGACTGCGCGGCGTGCGAGTGGCCGGGCAACGAGCGCAACGTGCCGCCGCGCGCGCAGGCCGCGCATCAGCAGGCGAGCTTTCTGATGAAAGGACTGGCGGCGCGCCTCGACAACAGGCCACAACCGGAATTCACTTATCGCGACTTCGGCTCGCTGGTCTCGCTCGGCCACTTCAGCGCGGTCGGCAATCTGATGGGCGGGGTGATTGGCGGCAATATGCTGATCGAAGGGCTGTTCGCGCGCTTCATGTACATGTCGCTGTACCGGCTGCATATCGCGGCGCTGCACGGCTATCCGCGCATGGTGCTCGACACCTTCGCGCATTGGTTGCGCCGTACCACGCTGCCGCGCGTCAAGCTGCACTGACGCGCGCAGACGATCTCCTCAGTTGAATGTGCAACGGGATGCGCGCAAGGCGTATCCTGTTCCCTCTAACAATACTTCGAGGAGCGCCCCGTGCTGAAGCCTGAAGTCGACTGTCTGATCCCGCACGTTCCTTTCGATCGGCGCTCCTTCATCAAGGCGACGCTGGGCTCCGGCTTCGCGGCGGCGGTGTTGCCAGTCTCGGCGCAAACCATCCATACCGATAGCGACGGTCTCGAAGCAGGGGAAGTGGCGTTCCATTCGGGCGGTACGCTGATACCGGCTTATCGCGCGCAGCCGAAGGGCAAAGACGCATCTGCCGGTGATCCTCGTCGTGCATGAAATCTTCGGCGTGCACGAGCATATCGCCGACGTCTGCCGGCGCTTCGCGAAGCAGGGCTATCTGGCGATCGCGCCGAACCTGTACGAGCGCGAGGGCGATCCGACTGTCTACACGAGCATGCAGCAACTCGACGAGCAACTGGTCAGCAAGGTGCCAGACGAGCAGGTGCTGGCCGACCTCGACGCGGCCGCCGCGTGGGCCGGCGAGAATGGCGGCGACCTCGACCGGCTCGGCGTGAACGGCTTCTGCTGGGGCGGGCGCATCTCGTGGCTGTATGCCGAGCACAATCCGCGCGTGAAGGCAGGCGTCGCCTGGTATGGTCGCGTGACCGGCGCGAAGAACGCGATGACGCCGGCCAATCCGCTCGATCTCGTCGCCGACCTGCATGCGCCTGTGCTCGGCTTGTATGGACGCCAGGATCAAAGCATTCCGCAGGACACGCTCGAGCAGATGAAGCAGGCGATCGCGCAAGGGCCGCGAGCGGGACGCGGCTCGCAGTTCGTCGTATATGACGACGCAGGTCACGCGTTTTTCGCCGATTACCATCCGAGCTACAAGAAGGCCGATGCCGAGGATGGCTGGCGTCGCGCGCTCGTGTGGTTCAAGCAGCACGGCGTGGCTTGAAGCGCTGCTCGAATTCCTCGCGTCTGGTTACGACTTGCGGCGGCTCGCGCTCAAGGTTTCGCCCCCGTCGCCACCGGCCGTTTCGGGTCGGAACTCCATTCGCTCCAGGAGCCCGCGTACAACGCTGAACCATGCAGGCCGGCAACCTCCATCGCAAGCGAATTGATGCAGGCGGTCACGCCCGAGCCGCATTGCAGCACCACGTGTTCGGGCGGCGTGTCGCCGAGCAGCGCGTGGAATTCCTCACGCAGTGTGTGCGCCGGCTTGAAGCGGCCGTCGGGGGTCAGGTTGTCCTTGAAGAAGCGGTTCAGCGCGCCCGGGATATGGCCGCCGATGCGGTCGAGCGTCTCGTTTTCGCCGCGATAGCGATCGGCCGCGCGCGCATCGACGACGATTCGCTCCTTCGAACCGAGGTTGCGCTCGACCGCCTGGGTATCGATAGTCACGGCGAGCGGCGCGGCCGCCTTGAAGTCGCCGGTGTTCTGCGCGGGCACGTCCTGCGTCAGCGGTTGGCCGGCCGCTTCCCATGCCTGGAGCCCGCCGTCGAGCAGCGCGACCGCGTCGTGACCGAGCCAGCGCAACAGCCACCAGACGCGCGCCGCGTACATGCCGCCTTGTGCGTCATATGCGACGACCTGTTGACCTTGCTTCAGTCCCCGCGACTCCAGCGTTTCGACGAGCCGCGCGCGATCGGGCAGCGGATGCCGGCCGTTCGAGCCGTTCTTCGGCCCGGACAGATCGCGATCGAGATGCAGATAGTGCGCGCCCGGCAGATGGCCGGCCAGCCAGGCTTTCTCGCCCGCGTCGGTATCGGCGAGGTCGAACCGGCAGTCGATCACGAACACGCTGCCCGGCGCGGCCGTGAGCCGCTCGGCAAGATTGGTCGCGGAGATCAGGGTGGTGTAATGAGTGTGGGGCATGAGCGTCTCCTCGATACGGGCGATGGCGGCTGCGGGCCGCGTCGTTCACGCGGCTGGCGCATGGCCGGTCTATATCGGTAGTCTAAACAAAAAAAGACGGGTCGAAGCCCGTCTTTCCTTGAGTCGATCGATGCGCCACGCGGCGCGGATCAGATCGTGCCGAGTTCGCGCCGCAGAAACTCGTGGAAGTGCTGCATACCGTCTTCCATCGGGCTCTGATACGGTCCGACCTGTGATTCGCCGCGCTCCATCAACGCGAGGCGGCCGGCGTCCATGCGCTCGGCGATCTCGTCGTCTTCGCGGGCTGTCTCCATATAGGCGGCGCGCTCGGCTTCGACGAAGTCGCGCTCGAACAGCGCGATTTCCTCGGGGTAATAGAACTCCACCACGTTGGTGGTCTTCTGCGGACCGCGCGGAATCAGCCACGACACGACCAGCACGTGCGGATACCACTCGATCATGATGCCCGGGTAGTACACCATCCAGATCGCGCCGAATTCGGGCGGATTGCCGTCGCGAAAGCGCAGCACTTCGTCGTGCCACTTGCGATACGTCGGGCTGCCCGGTTGCTCGAGCGCCTTGTGCACGCCGACCGTCTGCACGCTGTACCAGTCGCCGAACTCCCACGTCAGATCGTCGCAATTGACGAAGCTGCCGAGGCCCGGATGGAACGGTGCGACGTGATAGTCCTCCAGATAGACCTCGATGAAGGTCTTCCAGTTGTAATTGCACTCATGGACTTCGACGTGATCGAACATGAAGCCCGAGAAATCGAAATGGCGCTTGGTGCCGAGGCGTGCGAGATCTTTCGCGACGTCCCGACCTTGGGCCTCGAACAGCAGCCCCTGCCAGTTCCGCAGTGGCGTGGCGCCGAGATTCAGGCACGGGTTGTCGGCGAAATGGGGCGCGCCGAGCAGCGCCCCCTTCAGGTCGTACGTCCAGCGATGCAGCGGACAGACGATGTTCTGCGTCTGGCCGCGGCCATTGAGCATGATGGCTTGCCGGTGGCGGCACACGTTCGACAGCAACTCGACTTGCGACTGCTGGTTACGGACGAGTACCCGCCCCTCGCGTTCGCTGGGCAAGGCAAAATAATCCCCCGCTTCGGGCACCATGAGATCGTGGCCGATGTAGCGCGGACCTTTCTTGAAAAGGGTGTCGATTTCGCGCGTAAGAAGCGCTTCGTCAAAGTAAGCCGTGACTGGCAGCTGGCTATGAACAGACCGCAACTGCAATGCATTGCTCAGATTGGACATTCCCACTCCCGATGAAGACGTGAAAGCAGTGAACAACCCAACCATCGAAGATTCGATTTAGGGAGCCCGCAATTATACCCGTTTCCCTGTGACAGGGGCACTTAAGTCCCTGATTTGGGTTAAAAATGTCAAGAAAGTTCGGCATTTTCGCCGCAGACCTCGAGCTTTTTTTCTGCGAGACTTCAGGGTCGAAGCGCGGCAAGGGTGTGCATCGGACAGGCTCGAAGCGAGACAGCACGGCGGGGCGCAGGCCGGCGAGCGGATCGAAAATGTCGCTTTTGCCGTAGAATGTCCGACTTGTTTTAATTTTGCGACTATTCATGGCGAAGACCGCATCGAACGATTCCACCGCCGCACCAGCCGAAAGCGGTGATAGCGCGCCGCTGCCGGAGAGCTACGAGGCCGCGCAGACCGAACTGGAAGAGCTCGTCGCGCGCATGGAAGGCGGCAGTCTGAGCCTCGAGGAATCGCTGGCCGCTTACCGTCGCGGGGCGGCACTTGTCGCATTCTGTCAACAGCAGCTCGAAAAGGTCGAGCAGCAGGTGCGGGTCCTCGATGGCGAGACCCTCAAGCCGCTGCCCATGAATACCGCAGGAACAGCCGCGACTGAGAGCGGGGACGACCTATGACATTCGAACAATGGACGCGCTCGGTGCTCGAACGCGTCGAAACGGCTCTGGAACACTATCTGCCGGCCGAGACGACCGAACCCGCCAGGCTGCACGAGGCGATGCGCTATGCGGTGCTCGGCGGCGGCAAGAGGGTGCGGCCGCTCCTGTGCCACGCGGCCGGCGAGCTGACCGGCGCGCGTGCCGAATGCCTCGATGCGGCGGCGGCCGCGCTGGAAATGATTCACGTGTACTCGCTCGTGCACGACGACATGCCCTGCATGGACGACGACGAACTACGCCGCGGCAAGCCGACGGTCCACGTCAAGTATGACGAAGCGACCGCGCTGCTGGTCGGCGACGCGCTGCAGTCGCAGGCATTCATCGTGCTCACGTCCGACGTACTCGGCCGGCCGCAGCAGGCCTCGCTCGTACGCGAACTCGCGCTCGCAAGCGGCTCGATCGGCATGTGCGGCGGCCAGGCCATCGATCTGGCGAGCGTCGGCCACACGCTGACCCGCCCGCAGCTCGAGACCATGCATCGCATGAAGACCGGCGCGCTGCTGCGCGCGGCCGTGCGCATGGGCGCATTGGCCGGCGAGACGCCGCACGCGCAGGCTCTGGCGTCTCTCGACGCCTACGCCGCCGCGGTCGGTCTCGCGTTTCAGGTCGTCGACGACATTCTCGACGTCACGACCGACTCCGCAACGCTCGGCAAGACCGCCGGCAAGGACGCGAAGGATGGCAAGCCGACCTACGTGTCGATTATTGGGCTCGACGCGTCGCGCGCGCTCGCGGCGCAACTGCGCAGCGACGCGCACGCCGCGCTCGCGCCGTTCGGCGCGCGCGCGCAGCGTCTTGCCGAACTGGCCGACCTGGTGGTGAACCGCGTCAGCTGAACGCGAAAGCCCGCCGCCGCGCACCGTCCATCCCCGGGGTGCATGTATGAAGTGCGGGCGCGTAAGTTTTCCTACAATGGAACGACGATGTACGACTTGCTGAAAACCATCGACGACCCGGCAGCCCTGCGCCGCCTCGATCGCCGCCAATTGCAACCGCTTGCCGACGAGTTGCGTGCCTTCGTGCTCGACAGCGTATCGCAGACGGGCGGCCATCTCTCGTCCAACCTCGGCACGGTCGAGTTGACCATCGCGCTGCACTACGTCTTCGATACGCCGCACGACCGGATCGTCTGGGACGTCGGCCATCAGACCTATCCGCACAAAATCCTGACCGGTCGTCGCGACCAGATGCACACGCTGCGTCAGTTGGGCGGCATCTCGGGCTTCCCGAAGCGCGACGAATCGGAATACGACACCTTTGGGACCGCGCACTCGAGCACGTCGATTTCGGCCGCGCTCGGCATGGCGATCGCGAGCAAGCTGCAAGGCGACAACCGCATGGGCATCGCCGTGATCGGCGACGGCGCGATGACGGCCGGCATGGCCTTCGAGGCAATGAACAACGCGGGCGTCGAAGACGACGTGCCGCTGCTCGTGATCCTCAACGACAACGACATGTCGATCTCGCCGCCGGTCGGCGCGCTGAATCGCCATCTCGCGCGTCTGATGTCCGGGCGCTTCTATGCGGCCGCGCGCGCGGGCGTCGAGCGCGTGCTGCGCGTCGCGCCGCCGGTGCTCGATCTCGCGCGCAAGCTCGAGGAGCACGCGAAGGGCATGATCGTGCCGGCGACGCTGTTCGAAGAGTTCGGCTTCAACTACATCGGACCGATCGACGGTCACGATCTCGATTCGCTGATTCCGACGCTGCAAAACATCAAGGAACTGCGCGGGCCGCAATTCCTGCACGTGGTCACGAAGAAAGGCCAGGGCTACAAGCTGGCCGAGGCTGATCCGGTGCTGTACCACGGCCCCGGCAAGTTCAATCCGGCCGAGGGTATCAAACCGGCCGCGACGCCGTCGAAAAAGACCTACACGCAGGTGTTCGGCGAGTGGCTGTGCGACGCGGCCGAGCTCGACTCGCGCGTGATCGGCATTACGCCGGCAATGCGTGAAGGCTCGGGCATGGTCGAGTTCGAAAAGCGCTTCCCGGATCGTTACTTCGACGTCGGCATCGCCGAGCAGCACGCGGTGACGTTCGCGGGCGGCCTTGCCGCGGACGGCATGAAGCCTGTCGTCGCGATCTATTCGACCTTTCTGCAACGCGCATATGATCAGCTGATTCACGATGTCGCGCTGCAAAACCTGCCGGTGGTGTTCGCAATCGATCGCGCGGGTCTTGTTGGTGCGGACGGCGCGACGCATGCGGGCGCGTACGACCTCGCGTTCATGCGTTGTATTCCGAACATGACCGTGATGGCGCCGTCGGACGAAAACGAGTGCCGCCAGATGCTGTACACCGCGTTGCAGCAGTCGCATCCGACCGCTGTGCGCTACCCGCGCGGCGCGGGTACCGGGGTCGCAACGGTCAAGCAGATGGCCGCGCTGCCGCTCGGCAAGGGCGAAGTGCGTCGCGAAACGTCGGCGCCGGCCGGCAAGCGCATCGCGATTCTCGCGTTCGGCACGATGGTCGCGCCGTCGCTCGCGGCCGCCGAGCAACTCGACGCCACCGTCGCGAACATGCGCTTCGTGAAGCCGCTCGACACCGAACTCGTGCGCAAGCTGGCCGAGACGCACGACGCGATCGTCACCGTCGAGGAAGGCTCCATCATGGGTGGCGCGGGTTCGGCGTGCGTCGAAGCCCTGCTCGCACGTGGGGTTATGCGTCCCGTACTACAATTGGGGCTCCCCGATCGGTTCATCGATCACGGGGACCCGGCCAAGCTGCTCGCCGCGTGCGGTCTCGACGCCGCGGGTATCGCCCGGTCGATCCGCGAACGCTTCCTTGCGAGCGGCGCGGTCGGCGGTCAGTCGTCAGTGAAGCGCGTCGCGTAAAGCGCTGTCGGCTTCGGCAATCTCCAGTTTGAACCGGCGGGTGTTGCGGCCCGTCACCCAACGCCGGCGCGAGCCGGCGTTCGCCGTTGCGCGCGCTGATCCGCATGGCCGCTGGGCGCCTCGAACTCGCTGCGCGATAGTCGCCGATGCAGCGAGACCTTGGCGCAGCCCGGCGCTTTCCAGAAAGGACAAAAGAATGAATCAGATGAATCCCGCTTTCGTGATGCCCGACGTGCAAAGCACCCCCGACACGCGCCAGATTCCGATCCAGCGGGTCGGCGTGAGGGGCGTGCGTCATCCGTTGACGATTCGCACGCAAGGTGGCGAAGTGCAGCCGTCGGTCGGCACGTGGAATCTCGACGTGCATCTGCCGGCCGAGCAGAAGGGCACCCACATGTCGCGCTTCGTCGCGTTGCTCGAAGAGAACAAGGCGCCGCTCGAACCGGCCACGTTCCGCACGATGCTCGCGGCTATGCTCGAAAAACTCGAGGCGGAGGCGGGCCGCATCGAAGTGTCGTTCCCGTACTTCGTGAACAAGACCGCGCCGGTGTCGGGCGTGCAGAGCTTGCTCGATTATGAAGTCACGCTGACCGGCGAGACCCGCCATGGCGCGACGCGGGTGTTCCTGAAGGTGCTGGTGCCGGTCACGAGCCTGTGCCCGTGCTCGAAGAAGATCTCGCAGTACGGCGCGCACAATCAGCGTTCGCATGTGACGATCGATGCCGAGCTGAACGGCGACGTCGCTGTCGAAGAGTTGATCCGTATCGCCGAGGAAGAAGCGTCGTGTGAACTGTGGGGCCTGCTCAAGCGCCCGGACGAGAAGTTCGTCACCGAGCGCGCGTATGAGAATCCGAAGTTCGTCGAAGACCTCGTGCGCGACGTTGCCCAGCGTCTGAATGCCGACGAGCGCATCGTCGCGTATGTGCTCGAAGCGGAGAACTTCGAGTCGATTCACAATCACAGCGCGTATGCGGTGATCGAGTGGGACAAGCGCCTCGCCTGATACGTTCCTGATCGCTCCACGCCGGTTCGTTGCGAAAGCATTGAAGCAAAAAAGCCGCTTGTAAAGCGGCTTTTTGTCCTCTTGGGGCGGCGGTTCAGTGCGCGAGCGACGTCAGATCCCAACGCGGCTTCACGGTGAACGCGTAGTCGTGGCCGGCCTGTTCGGGCCAGCGTTGCAAACGCAGCGCGCCGGCCAGCGCGATCATCGCCCCGTTGTCCGTGCACAGCGACAGGTCCGGGTAGTGGACGTAGAAATTGCGCTTCTGCGCGGCGGCCGACAGCGCTTCGCGCAATTGCCGGTTCGCGCCGACGCCGCCCGCCACTACCAGCCGGTTCAGCTTCGTGCGCTTGAGCGCCGCTAGAGATTTCGCGGCCAGCACGTCGACGGCGGCATCGACGAAACCGCGCGCGAGGTCGGCCTTGGCCTGCTCGCAGATGTTCGCGCCGCCCAGCCGGTTCGCGTGCGTGAGCACGGCGGTCTTCAGGCCGCTGAAGCTGAAATCGAGGTCGCCGGAATGCAGCATCGGGCGCGGCAGCACGACGGCGCCGGGTGTACCGAACTCGGCCATGCGCGAGACTTCGGGGCCGCCCGGATAGCCAAGGCCCAGCAGCTTGGCGGTTTTGTCGAAGGCTTCGCCGGCGGCGTCGTCGAGCGTCTCGCCGAGCGTCTCGTAGAAGCCGACGTCCGTCACGCGCATCAACTGCGTGTGGCCGCCCGAGACCAGCAGCGCGACGAACGGGAACGGCGGCGGCTCGTCGACGAGCAGCGGCGACAGCAGATGCCCTTCGAGATGGTGAATGCCCACGGTCGGCTTGTTCCACGCCATCGCCAGCGAATTCGCGACGCTCGCGCCGACCAGCAGCGCGCCCGCGAGCCCGGGCCCTTGCGTGTAAGCGATCGCGTCGATGTCGCCGCGCGCGACGCCGGCGCGCTCCATCACCTCTTCGAGCAGCGGCAGCGCGCGGCGGATATGGTCGCGCGATGCAAGCTCCGGCACGACGCCGCCGTACTCCCGATGCATCGCAATCTGCGAATGCAGCGCGTGCGCGAGCAGGCCGCGCTCCGTGTCGTAGAGCGCGAGACCGGTTTCGTCGCAGGAGCTTTCGATTCCGAGAACGAGCATGATGAATCGCTTGAGACGGGCGCGCGCGACGCGCGTCCGGAAGTGAAAGGTAAGCCTGAAAGTATACCAGCGCGGACAGGCGGCCGCAGGCGGCCGGCTGAGCACGGGCATGGACGCGCGGGCCCGGCAGGTACAATGCGGCCCCATGGAATCCTTCGATATCGCGGTGATCGGCGCGGGCGCGGCCGGCATGATGTGCGCGGCCGTGGCCGGTCAACTCGGCCGGCGTGTGGCGCTGATCGACCACTCGCAGCGTCTCGCGGAAAAAATCCGCATTTCCGGCGGTGGCCGGTGCAACTTCACGAATCTGTATGCGGGGCCGGCCAATTATCTGTCGGCGAATCCGCATTTTTGCCGCTCGGCGCTCGCGCGCTATACGCCGCGCGACTTCATGGCGTTGCTGAAGCAGCATCGCGTGACATGGCACGAGAAGCACAAGGGCCAGCTGTTCTGCGATCAGTCGAGCGACGCGGTCATCGACGTGCTGAAGAACGAGTGCGACGCCGGTGGGGTTGCATGGCGCACGCCGCTGTCGGTCGAAGAGGTGCGCCAGGACGCCGAAGGACAGTTCCTGCTCGGCACGACGGCGGGCACGATCGCCGCCCGTGCGCTCGTGATCGCGACGGGCGGTCTGTCGATCCCGAAGATCGGCGCGACCGATTTCGCGTACCGGATCGCCAGGCAGTTCGGCCACAAGTTGATCGACACGCGTCCCGGGCTGGTTCCGCTGAGCTTCGCTCCGGCCGACTGGGAGCCGTTCGCGGCGCTATCGGGCGTGTCGCTTGAAGTACAGCTGTCGACTGGCAATACGAAGACCGGCGCCGAATTCACCGAAGATCTGCTGCTCACGCACCGCGGCCTGTCGGGCCCAGGCGTGCTGCAGATCTCGAGCTACTGGCAGCCCGGCGAGCCGATTCACATCAATCTGCTGCCGGAGCGCGACGCCGCGACTGCGCTCATCGACGCGAAAAACGGCACGAAGCGGCAGATCGCCAATCTGCTATCGGAATGGGTGCCGCAGCGGCTCGCGCATGTGTGGCTCGACACTCACCAGGTGGCCGCCGAGGCCCGCGTCGCCGATCTGCCGGACAAGGCGCTGCGCGGCATCGGTGAGGCGCTGTCGCGCTGGACCCTCACGCCGAACGGCACCGAGGGTTATCGCAAGGCCGAAGTGACGCGCGGCGGGGTCGATACGCGCGGTTTGTCATCGACCACGATGATGAGCGCGCGGGTGCCGGGCCTCTACTTCATCGGCGAGGCGGTCGATGTGACCGGTTGGCTCGGCGGCTACAACTTCCAGTGGGCGTGGGCGTCGGGTGTCGCGGCGGGCGAGGCGGCGGCCGAATATGCCCGGGGGCTTGACGGCGCAATGGCTTTGTGAGAAAGCTCTGCTATACTCCTGAACCTTTACAAAGTTCCGTTATTGAAAAATGACGACCGTCCGCGTAAAAGACAATGAGCCGTTCGAAGTCGCCATGCGCCGTTTCAAGCGCACCATGGAGAAAAACGGCTTACTGACGGAACTTCGCGCTCGCGAGTTTTACGAGAAACCCACAGCCGAACGCAAGCGCAAGAAAGCGGCGGCAGTGAAGCGTCATTTCAAGCGTCTGCGTGGCCAGATGCTGCCAAGGAAGCTCTACTGATTCTGGCGCTGCCCCGCTGTACACGGCGCGGCAGCATCCAAGCCGATGGCGGCACGACAGGTGTCATCATGGCAAACCCGGCCCATCGGGCCAACCGGCAGGGTCGCATCCACTACGCAAAATTGCGCCAACCCGCTTGAGGAAGAAGTCCCAAGCGGGTTTTTGTGCTGATGCGGCGGTATCGCCGCCGTCGACCGGCCGGTTTTTCAACTTTTCAACGCAATTCAGGTGAGTGATGAGTCTCAAGGACCGGATCAACGACGATATGAAAGCTGCCATGCGGGCGCGCGAGACCGAACGTCTCGGGACGATCCGCCTGCTGCTCGCCGCGATCAAGCAGCGTGAAGTCGATGAGCGGGTCACGCTCGACGATGCCGCCATAACCTCCGTCGTCGACAAGATGATCAAGCAGCGCAAGGATTCGATCAGCCAGTTCGAGGCCGCAGGGCGTACGGATCTTGCGGACAAGGAAAAGGCCGAGTTGGCCATTCTTTCCGCGTACATGCCTGAGCAGATGTCCGAAGCGGAAATCGTTGCCGAGGTGCAGGCGGCGGTCGCGCAAACCGGCGCTGCCGGCCCGCAGGACATGGGCAAGGTGATGGGCGTGCTGAAGCCGAAGCTGGCCGGCCGCGCCGACATGACCGCCGTCTCCGCACAGGTCAAGGCCGCGCTCGCTAAGTAACTCTGTCGATTTGTCCGGGTCGCGCGCCTCCTGAAGGCGAGGCGCGGGACCCGGGCGCGGTGTCGAGCCCGCGCTCCGGGCTTGGATTTTGAAGCTTTCCAGGCAGCGTCATTTACTGTGATCCCACCGTCATTCCTGCAGGACCTGCTCAACCGCGTCGATATCATCGACGTGGTCGGCCGGTATGTGCAGCTGAAAAAGGGCGGCGCGAACTTCATGGGGCTGTGCCCGTTTCACAACGAGAAGAGCCCCTCGTTTACGGTCAGTCCGACTAAACAGTTTTATCACTGCTTCGGCTGCGGTGCGCATGGTACGGCCATCGGTTTCCTGATGGAACACGTGGGCGCGTCGTTTCCCGAAGCGGTCAACGAGCTCGCGCAATCGGTGGGTCTCACCGTACCGCACGAGCCTTCTCCCGGATATGGCGGCGGCGGCGGTGGTGGCGGAGCTGGCGGCGGCTACGCGCCGGCGGCATCGAAGGCCGTGACAACCGCGCTGTCCGATCTCATGCAGACCGCCTGCGACTACTACCGTAAGCAACTGCGCGGTGCGCCGGGCGCGATCCAATATTTGAAGAAGCGCGGCCTGACCGGCGAAGTCGCCGCGCGCTTCGGTCTCGGCTATGCGCCGGACGGGTGGCAAAACCTCGAGGCGGCGTTCCCGAACTATCGCGACGACGCCTTGGTCGAAGCGGGTCTCGTGATCGTCAGCGAAAAGTCGGACGCGCAGGGTCAGAACCGCCGCTACGACCGCTTTCGCGAGCGGATCATGTTCCCGATCCGCAATGTCAAAGGGCAGGTGATCGGCTTCGGCGGCCGCGTGCTCGACGGCGGCGAGCCAAAGTATTTGAATTCACCGGAAACGCCGCTATTTAACAAGGGCAGCGAGCTGTACGGGCTGTTCGAGGCGCGTCTTGCGATTCGAGAGCAACATTACGTGCTGGTCGTCGAAGGTTATATGGACGTGGTCGCGCTGGCCCAATTGGGCTTCCAGAACGCCGTCGCGACCCTCGGCACCGCTTGCACGCCGATTCATGTGCAGAAACTGATGCGCCAGACCGATACGGTCATCTTCAGTTTCGACGGCGACGCGGCCGGCCGGCGCGCCGCGCGTCGCGCGCTCGATGCGTGCCTGCCGCACGCCGCCGACAACCGGACGATCCGTTTCCTGTTCCTGCCCAGCGAGCATGATCCCGACAGCTACGTGCGCGAGTTCGGCACCGAGGCTTTCGCCGAGCAGGTCGAACGGGCGATGCCGTTGTCGCAGTTCATGCTCAACGAGGTGTTGACCGGCAAGGAGCTCGATCAGCCCGAAGGCAAGGCCCGCGCGCTGTTCGACGCGAAACCGCTGCTGCAGGCGTTGCCGGCCAATGCGCTGCGCGCGCAGATCATGCATATGTTCGCAGACCGGCTCGATGTGCCATTCAGCGAAGTCGCGGCGCTTTGCGAAGTCGACGCGCGGATCGCGGCCGCGTCGCGCAAGGCGCCGGCCCGCAAGGACCGGCGCAGCGTGACCGGCATCGAGGAAAAGACGCTGCGCAATCTGGTGATGTATCCGCGCACGGTCGCGATGCTCGACGAAGCGGCCGAAGAGGCGCTGCTCACCGTGACCCGGCACGGCGAACTGTTCGCGGAAGTGACGACGCACGCGCGAGCCCTAGGCGATTCGGCAGCGTTCCAGTTGTTGTCCGATCTCTTGCGAAATGGCGCGAACGCCCCAACTTTCGAGGAAATCTTTCGCAAAATTCTAGACTATGATGAAAACGTCCGGGATTTGCTGCTGAAAGACCCGCAGGACGCGGCCGTGATCGAGGAACGGCGCGAGCAGGAACGAATTGTCGGCGAGGAGCTGAAAGCCGCGATTTTGAAGATGCGATACGACGCTTATTGCGATCGTCTCGAACAGCTTTCGCGACAGTCGCGGCATACGCCGGAAGAATTTGCCGAGTTTTCGGAGCTCAACCGGAAACGGGCCGACATGAAGCGTCAACTCGGGCTGTAGCGCCGAGGCCGAAACCTCGGATGGTATAATCAAAAGTTTCTAGCGGTTTGTTTTTTCAAGGGTTTTCCTAGCAAAGGCGAAAGGCGATGCGATGGCAAAGACGACAGGCGGAAATCATGCAACGGGCTCACGCGCTAAAGAGCGCACCGGAAAAGTTACCGAAGCCAGGCTGACTGCATCCGCCAGAAGAACGTCTGCTGTCAGCGTTGCACCGGCTGCCGGGAAGAAGTCGTCGACCACTGCGGCCGCGCAGGCCGCACCGGTTCGGGCGGCGAAAGCTGTAGCACCGCCGGCTGCCAAGCGGGCGGGTGTCAGAAGCGCAAGGGAAGCGGCTGCCGTTCAGGACGATGCGGTAGCGCGCGTGACTTCAGTATCCACGGCTCAACCGGCTGTTGTCCAACAGCCGGGGGTCGAGACTACAGCCGGTACGGCGAACTCCATGACGAAAAAGCTGAATGAAGTACCCGTCGATGACGATGCAACCCAGACCGAAGAAACCGCTGCCGCCGCACCGGGCAAGCCGGAGAAGGTCAAGGCTCGCGACCGTCGTGCAAAGGAAAAAGCGCTGCTGAAGGATGCGTTCGCGTCGTCGCAGCCTGGCACGGTGGAGGAACTCGAGGAGCGTCGTTCCAAGCTGCGCGCCCTGATCAAGCTCGGCAAGGAGCGCGGCTTCCTCACGTACGCTGAAATCAACGATCACCTGCCGGACAACTTCACCGAGACCGAGGCGATCGAAGGCATCATCAGCACGTTCAACGACATGGGCGTCGCGGTCTACGAACAGGCCCCGGACGCTGAAACGCTGCTGCTCAACGACAACGCGCCCGCGGCTTCGTCAGACGACGAAGTCGAAGAGGAAGCTGAAGTCGCGCTGTCCACCGTCGACTCCGAATTTGGCCGCACCACCGATCCCGTGCGTATGTACATGCGCGAAATGGGCACGGTCGAGCTGCTTACGCGTGAAGGCGAAATCGAAATCGCGAAGCGCATCGAAGACGGCCTGAAGCACATGGTGATGGCCATCTCCGCATGCCCGACCACGATCGCCGACATTCTCGCGATGGCCGAACGCGTCGCCAACGACGAAGCGCGCATCGACGAACTCGTCGACGGTCTGATCGACGCCGACGCGGCGGACGCCGACGGCTTCTCCGCGCAGGAGGCGGAAGCGATCGAGAATGAAGACGAGGAAGCCGAGGAAGAGGACGAAGAGGACGAGGAAGAAGACGATGGCGCGGCGCAAGCCACCGCCAACGCCGCGCAGCTCGAAGCGCTGCGGCGCGCGTCGCTCGAAAAATTCGCGTCGATCAGCGAATGGTTCGACAAGATGCGTCGCGCGTTCGAGAAGGAAGGCTACAAGTCCAAGTCGTATCTGAAGGCGCAGGAAACCATCCAGAACGAGCTGATGACGATCCGCTTCACCGCGCGTACCGTCGAGCGTCTGTGCGACACGCTGCGCGCGCAGGTGGATGAAGTGCGTCAGGTCGAGCGTCAGATCCTGCATACGGTCGTTGACAAGTGCGGCATGCCGCGTGCGGAATTCATCGCGCGTTTCCCGGGCAGCGAGACGGACCTCGAATGGGCCGGCAAGATCGTCGCCGAAGGTCACGCGTATAGCGCGATCCTCACGCGCAACATTCCGGCGATCCGCGAACAGCAGCAACGTCTGCTCGATCTGCAGGCGCGCGTGGTGCTGCCGCTGAAGGACCTGAAGGAAACCAACCGTCAGATGGCGGCCGGCGAGCTTAAGGCGCGCCAGGCGAAGCGCGAAATGACCGAGGCCAACCTGCGTCTCGTGATCTCGATCGCGAAGAAGTACACGAACCGCGGTCTGCAGTTCCTCGACCTGATTCAGGAAGGCAACATCGGCCTGATGAAGGCGGTGGACAAGTTCGAATACCGTCGTGGCTACAAGTTCTCCACGTATGCGACGTGGTGGATCCGCCAGGCCATTACGCGTTCGATCGCCGACCAGGCGCGCACGATCCGGATTCCGGTTCACATGATCGAAACGATCAACAAGATGAACCGCATCTCGCGTCAGATCCTGCAGGAAACCGGTCTCGAACCGGATCCGGCGACGCTGGCCGAGAAGATGGAAATGCCGGAAGACAAGATCCGCAAGATCATGAAGATCGCGAAGGAGCCGATCTCGATGGAAACGCCGATCGGTGACGACGACGATTCTCATCTGGGCGACTTCATCGAAGATACGAACACGGTCGCCCCGGCGGATGCGGCGTTGCACGCGAGTATGCGCGACGTCGTGAAGGACGTGCTCGATTCGCTGACGCCGCGCGAAGCGAAGGTGTTGCGCATGCGTTTCGGTATCGAGATGAGCACGGATCACACGCTCGAAGAAGTCGGTAAGCAGTTCGACGTGACGCGTGAGCGGATTCGCCAGATCGAGGCGAAGGCGCTGCGCAAGCTGCGTCATCCGAGCCGTTCGGACAAGCTGAAGTCATTCCTCGAGGGGAATTGACGGCGACGGCCGCGGTTGGCCGCAAATGATGTGATCAAAGGGGCCTCCCAGTCGTTTCGCCGCAGCGAAGCGGTTGCGGAGGCTCCTTTTTCGTGTAGTATGTCGGCCAATCGACGAAACGGGCCCGGCCTTCACGACCGGGTCTTTTTTCTTGGGCTGGACGCCGTGTTGGTTGCAGGCAGTGGACTCATAATCCACCTCCGAAAGGACATCGTGGGTTCGAATCCCACCCGGCCCACCAAAGTATCGAAAAAAGGGTTCCGAATTCCGGAACCCTTTTTTGTTTTTGGGCGGCCTTCGGCTGCCTCAGCTGGGCGACCCAGTGCCAGCCTCAACCCGGCGAGCGGCGTCCGTTGCCCCACACACCGCCCGACACCGACCCGCTCGCGCCAGGCTCCTCGCCTGAGGACGAGGAGGCACTTAAGCGCGTTCCGCGCCAGCCATAAGCGGTGATCACGCGTAATCAGGGAAACTCCGTGTAAAAGCGGGCGCAACCCCGCCGTTAATTGAATGCGGAAGGCTTGTTGATGCATGCCGTCCGCTTTCAGCGCGGGTCTTGTCATGCAGCGGCCGGCCTCGCAATTCACCTCCGGGCAACGCCCGTGCTGAAGGCTTTTTCGAATCGCGCGCGCACCTTATAGAGACGTGACAGAGGGTGCTCACTAAAGCGAGAAATCAGAAGACCGCCGCAATGGCAGTGTCTCAATAGTGAATGCTGATTCGACGCGGTGGGCTCGAACCGTTGCGCCGCCCGGGGCGGCAGCGATCGCTTGCGTCGGTCAATAAAGATTAGGTGAATAAGCCGTCTTGGTGATTCGACGAGTTAATCGCCCCGCCGAAACCATTAATTGACGGATGCGCCAGGGAGACTGCATTTAACTCTATTAAGTTCCGGCGCTCCAAAAATAAATCTCAAACAACGCGGAAAACCGTCAGTTCAACCATTCGATTACAAAAAATATCGACGGTCTTTTCGTCAATTTGCTCCGACCCGATTACGTCACGCGTATTAAAGCACTGTTGCAAACGCACAACTTAGAATATTGACGCGTTGCAAATTCGTTTTGGCTGGGGCTATCGATCCGGCACCTCGATCTTGCAATAAACGGTGGAAAAACAAGAAGTTATCCCCATCGGCTCCAACATTGTTGCGAATTTCGAAAAATCCTGTTGCGTGAATTGCCTGCGTCGATACCAGGGTGTCCCCCTACACTCACGCTTCGCTTCAAGGGTGCCCGGTCGATCCCCACGGTTCGGCCAAGCGGGCGGCGGCAAATGCGATGCATCGGCTGCTGAAGCAGGTCCTGCTCCCCGTATAAATTTTTCGAATTGGAGTTCCCATGAAAAAGAGTCTCATCGTCGTTGCGGCTGCCGCATCGTTCGCTTCGGTCGCTCACGCACAAAGCAGCGTGACCCTGTACGGTCTGCTCGACGCAGGTCTGACGTACACCAGCAACGTTGCCCACAACTCCAAGTGGGCAGCAGGTAGCGGCGGGATCAACCAGAGCATGTTCGGCCTGCGTGGTTCGGAAGATCTGGGCGGCGGTCTGAAGGCAATCTTCACGTTGGAAAGCGGCTTCAACATCAACAACGGCAAATACGCTAACAACACCGGCATGTTCAACCGCCAGGCCTTCGTCGGTCTGTCGAGCTCGCAATTCGGTACGGTCACGCTGGGTCGCCAGTACGACGCAGCGCAGGACTACCTCGCACCGCTGACCGCAACGGGCAGCTGGGGCGGCACGTACTTCGCGCACCCGTTCAACAACGACAACCTGAACACCAACGGTGGTCTGTCGGTCAACAACTCGGTCAAGTACTCGAGCGCTAACTACGCTGGCTTCACGTTCGGCGGCACGTACGGCTTCTCGAACCAGGCTGGCGGCTTCGCAAACAACCGTCAGTACAGCTTGGGCGCCGCATACCAGTGGCAAGGCCTGCACCTCGGTGCTGCCTACGCTCAGCAAAACAACCCGGCTGCTAACGCAAGCGGCGCATCGGACGGCGTTCTGGCGAACACCGCGGGCGTGCTGCAAGGCGACTTCCGTCAGCGTCAGTTCGGCGCAGGCGCTTCGTACGGCTTCGGCCCGGCGCTGGTTGGCGTGGCATGGACGCAATCGCGCGTCGACAACCTGGTTGGTGCAGCTCCTGGTCAGCGTCAAGGCCACACCAACAACTACGAAATCAACGGCAAGTACAACGTGACCCCGGCTATGGCTCTCGGCGTCGCGTACACGTTCACCGACGCGCGCGGCTACGGCATCAACGCCGACGGTAACGACATGAAGACCCGTTACCACCAGATCGGCCTGCAGGCTGACTACTCGCTGTCGCGTCGCACCGACGTCTACGCTCAGGCTGTGTACCAGCACGCAATGGGTGACGGCGGCGTGGCTTCGATCTACAGCGGCGACAACACGGTTCCGACCTCGTCGTCGAAGAACCAGACGGCTGCTACGGTCGGTCTGCGTCACCGCTTCTAAGCTTCAGCAGAAGCTGCCTGTAGTACAGAAAGGTGCCGTTCGCGGCACCTTTTTTATGCGCGCGGCAGACCGGTGAGCCGGTTTCCGTATGCGAGGCGAAAAAAACGGGCGTCCCTGGGGACGCCCGTTTTGCCATGACGACGTGAAACGATTCAGAAAATTGTCCGCAAACCGAGCGCAACGCCGGTCTGGTTGTCGCGGCCCGGCAGTTCGACCGACGCCGCGCCCGACACCTTGTCGAAATCGACGGTGCCGTACACCTCGGTGCGCTTCGACGGCGCGTACTCGGCCAGTGCGACGAACGTGTAGCGATAGCCACTGCCGAGCTGACCAGCGCTGATCGCCGCGTTCGACATGTGGTCGTAGTACGCGGCGCCCGTCAGCGTCAGCGTCAGCGCCCGCGTGGCCTGCCACGTGACGCCGGCGAACGGTCCGTTGTCGATGCGGCCCGAGCCCTTGACGATATCGACGCCCGGCACGAGCGTCTGCTGCGCGAGCGCGCTGTCGACGAAGCCGGTGTCGTCCTTCGAATGCAGATCGCCGACGTACAGCTCCGTCGAGCTGAACGCATAGACCGCGTTCGCGTTGAAGATGGTCTGCTTGTGATTGCTGTTGTCGCTGTTCTGCTGCACGCCGGCCGCGACCGATAGCGGACCCGCCACGTACGACAGCGTGAAGCCGTACATGTTGCCCGCGCCGAGATGGCCTGGCACCTGGCCCGAGAAGCCGCCGTCGCCGGTCGATTCCGAGTTCGTGCCGAATCAGTACATCGCGGCCACCGTCAGGCCTTTGAACGTGCCCGTGTACCTGATCGCGTTATCGGCGTAAAGCCCCGCGCCGAGCGCGCCAGGCAGCCACGAGTTCTCGTTGTAGTTGCCGACCGTGAGCGGGTCGTAGGAGTCGCCGAGCAGGTCGAACAGCGGCGTCTTCTGGCGACCGAGCGTCAGCGTGCCGTACGGACTCCTGACGCCGAGGTACGCGTTGCGGTTGAAAATGCGCCGGCTATCCGAGGCCGAGCCGTCCTGCAGGTTGATGCCGCTTTCCAGATCGAAGATCGCCTTGAGACCGCCGCCGAGGTCTTCCGAGCCGCGCAGACCCCAGCGGCTGTTGGTGATCGCGCCGTTCGTCATCTAGAGACGATCGTCGTTTTTGGCGTTCGAGTTCGTCAGATAGCGCACGCTGACGTCGGCGACGCCATACAGCGTGATCGAGCTTTGTGCCGAAGCTTGTTCGGACGTCACGGCAAGGGCGGCGCCGCCGGGCGCGCCGATGATAGATCACCGTCCGCGCGGCGCCATCGCCGCTCTCGCGCAATGACCGATTGCCATTTTTGACAATGCGCCGTTCCTGGTGACAAAAAGTTGACTTTCTCCCGGGCAAGCTTCGAGTAGTCTCGAGCGAATTGACGTATCGACACGACTTTCGGGGCGACGCCAGCACGCGTTTTACGCGTGCGCTCTCACGCATGAATAGTCCATCTTCCGAGTCCATCGCGACCTCGCCGGTCGTTCAGGAGCTGACCGACGAGCAATGGCAGCGGGTCGCGCCGCTGTTACCTGAAACCTTGCAGGATGACGGCCCGCGCCGTGGTCGTCCGCCGCTCGAAATTCGCCACGTGCTCAACAGCGTGATGTGGGTGCTGCACGCGCGCGCACCGTGGAGCGCAATGCCCGAGCACTACGTCCCGTACCAGACCGCGCATCGCTACTATCTGCGCTGGAAAAAAACGGGCGTGTTGAGCGCGATCATGCTCGCGCTGTTCAAGACCGACGACGCTCTCGAAACGCGCGCGACGCGCAAGGGCGGCGTGCGCGCCCGGTAGCGAGCGCCAGTCGCGTCGCTAGATCTGTTCCCGCCCGTACGCGGCCAGCCGCTCGAGATCGAGCACCTCGATCCGGTTATACGACAGTCGCAAAATCCGCAGCTTCTCGAGGTTCTGCAGCGCCTGATTGATGCGCTGCCGCGACACTCCCGCGAGCAGACCGACTTCTTCCTGTGAAATCGCCAGTGTGCGACCCGTGTCCGGATACAGATCCGGATTGAACAGCTGCGCGAGCGATTGCGCGACGCGTGCGTCCACGTCGAGCAGCCGGGTGTTCTGGATCGACGCGATGAATTCCCCCATCCGGTTGTTCAATTGCCGGATCACGAAGCCCGTGAACGGCAGACTCGATTCGAGCAACGCATGGAAGGTCGCGGACGGCACGAACATCACGAGCGACGGCTGGATCGCGGCCACGTCGTATTTGCGCAATTCGCGCTTGATCACGCTGCCTTCGCCGAACCAGCCGCCCGGCGGCACGCCCGACAGCGTGCAGCTGCGGCCCGACGCGTTGTAGATAGCGAGCTTGACGAGCCCCGAGTGCACGCCGATCCAATCGTCGGACGGTTGCTGGCGGCGGGCGATCCACGCACCGCCTTCAAAGTGCTCGGCGTGTGCGCTGGCGAGCACCATCGCCTGATGATCGGCGGCGAGCGCGCGAAACCACGCGCACGCGACGAACAGCCGCGCGAGGTCGGCGGGCGCGACACGTTGGGGCGGCCGGGTGTCGGCGCGGTCAGTCAGCGGAGCGTCGGTCATCGGCGATAAGCGGTTCGGGAGCGGTGCCGGCTGAGCCAGGTCGAGGCGGGCGTCAGTGGCGCCACTCTGTCATTTGAATGACAGACAGTTCATGACGACAATTGCTAGGCTAGGCCCTGGTTCATTCATAGAACACGGTCACAACAATCGGCGGCGCGGCTCGCGCCTCAGGAGACGAAGCAATGACACAGCACATGTTCGACGAAGGCCTCGGGCGGCGCGAGGCCAATTATGTCCCGTTGACGCCGATCGATTTCCTCGTGCGCGCAGCGCAAGTGTATGGCGAGCGGCTCGCGATCGTCCATGGGGAGATCCGCCGCAACTGGCGCGAGACCTATGAGCGTGCGCGGCGGCTCGCGAGCGCGCTGCACGAGGCCGGCATCGGCCGCGGCGACACGGTCGCCGCGCTGCTGCCGAACATCCCGCCGATGGTCGAGGCGCACTTCGGCGTGCCGATGGCTGGCGCCGTGCTGAATACACTGAACACGCGGCTCGACGTCGCGACGCTGCTGTTCATGCTGCGCCACGGTGAGGCGAAGGCGCTGATCGTCGACACCGAATACGGCGAGTTCGCGCATCGCGTGGCGCTAGAATTCCCGGAGCTCCGCGTGATCAGCGTGGCCGACGCGCAGCCCGCCGACGCCGCGCAGTTCATTCGCGCGACGGACTACGAGCAGTTCCTGCAAACCGCCGACCCTTCCTTCGAGTGGACTCCGCCCGCCGACGAATGGGACGCGATCGCGCTGAACTACACATCGGGCACGACCGGTGACCCGAAGGGCGTCGTCTACCATCACCGTGGCGCATATCTGAACGCGCTGAGCAACATCCTCGAATGGGACATGCCGAAGCACGCGGTCTATCTGTGGACGTTGCCGCTGTTCCACTGCAACGGCTGGTGCTTTCCGTGGACGGTGGCCGCCCGCGCGGGCGTCAACGTCTGTCTGCGCAAGTTCGACGCGAAGACCGTGTTCGAGTTGATTCGCCGCGAACACATCACGCATTACTGCGGAGCGCCGATCGTACAGAGTTCGCTCGTGAATGCGCCGGCCGAATGGCGCGGGGGCATCACGCATCGCGTGTCGACGATGGTCGCGGGCGCCGCGCCGCCGCCCGCGGTGATCGCGAAGATGAAGCAGATCGGCTTCGATCTGACGCACGTGTACGGGCTCACCGAAACCTACGGGCCGGCGGCCGTCTGCGCGAAGCAGGACGAATGGGACGCGCTCGACGATCAAATCCGCGCCGACCTGACCGCGCGCCAGGGCGTGCGTTATCACCTGCAGGCGGCGGTCGCGGTGCTCGATGCGGACACGCTCGCGCCGGTGCCGGACGACGGCGAAACGATCGGCGAGATCATGTTTCGCGGCAACATCTGCATGAAGGGCTATCTGAAGAACGAGCGCGCGACCGAAGCGGCTTTCGAAGGCGGCTGGTTCCATACCGGCGATCTCGGCGTGCGCACGGCCGACGGCTATATCCGCATCCGCGACCGCAGCAAGGACATCATCATTTCGGGCGGAGAGAACATTTCGAGCATCGAGGTCGAGGACACGCTGTACCGGCACCCCGCGGTGTCGGTGGCGGCGGTGGTCGCGATGGCCGATCCGAAGTGGGGCGAGGTACCGTGCGCGTTCATCGAGTTGAAGGAAGGCGCGCAGGTGACCGAGGAGGAAATCATCGCGCACTGCCGGCTGTTTCTGGCCAGCTACAAGTTGCCGAAGGCGGTGCGCTTTGGCGAGTTGCCCAAGACGTCGACGGGGAAGATCCAGAAGTTTGAGTTGCGCGCGCGGATCAAGGCGGAGGGGAAAGGGTAACGCGCCGCGATTACCGCTGATTCAGGGCGGCGCGAGTGGCGCGCAACGAGTCACGACGGTGCGCGCCGCTTCGTGTTGCCGTCAAATTCCCACCTTGTGCGCGTTAAAAATCAGCCGCAGGCCCAGCGCGGTCACCGCGCTCGCGGCGATGCGATCGATCCACGCCTTCCAGCGCAGATAGATTTCGCGCGGCCGTTGGCTCGAAAAGCACAGTGCGACGATCGTGTACCAGCCCGCCTCGATCGCGAAGATCGCCGGCGGCAGCGCGAAATAGCACCACACTGGCGGATGCTGCGGCAGCAGCGCAGCGAAGATACTGCCGTAATAGACAGCCGTTTTCGGATTGCTGAGCTGCGTGCTCAAGCCGATCCAGAACGACTTGCGCGGATTGCCGCCGCTGCCGGTTCGCGTTTCGCTGAACGCGAGCGGCTTCGCGGCGCCGCGCCAGATTTTCGACGCCAGATAGACCAGGTAGACGCCGCCGGCCACTTTCAGCCCGACGTAGAGCCATTCGACCGTCGCGAGCAGCGTATAGAGCCCGAGCAGCGCGATGCCGCTAAAAAACACACCGCCGATACCCATGCCGAGCGCTGTCGCGAGACCGTCGCCGCGCGACAGACCGATCGCATTGCGTGCGACGATGACGAAGCTGGGCCCCGGACTCATCGCGCCCAATAGCAGCGCGGCGAGGATCGTGAGGATGGCGGTCGAGGCGGGCATGGTCGTGTCTCCTGATGTCGGGCCGATGCCAGAAGTTCTGGCGAATACAGAGTCTCGCATTGTCCGCCAATCGCGCGGCGGAAGCCACGGATACCGAAAACTCGGAAGTCGCGCAATCAGTGAAATTAGAAAAAGTTCTTTGCTGCGGCCAAAATACATCGAATGCTAGAATGACTTTCCATACGCGGAAGCTCCCTCGTCACGACGAGGCGACGCACGACGCGAAACACGGGCGCAATTCGAGCCACGCTGATTTTTCGAGTAGCCGATTCGCTTGATCCCGGCGTTTCAACTCAGGCGCTTTACTTCAGGCGCTTTAATTCAGGATCTGACAGGCATCACTTGCAAATGCGGGTTTTCACGCGTTTGCATGGATCGCGTGAATTCGTCGAATTGCTTCCATTCAAATTGAATTACGCACGAGCCTCGCGTTGCTATGCGAGTTGCCCGTTTGTCTAATGCCAGCAAGAGCTGCGACACCAATACGTTATGAAACAACGAGAAGGACAACAACGACTGTTCGAACGCGACGAGAACCTGCGCGAGCGCATGATCGCGTGGATCCGCCGACGCATGGACGACCACGGCATCACATTCGAAGCGCTGGCCGAATCGCTCGAAGCCGATGCGAACGCCGTGGCCGCGGTGCTGTATCGCGACGCATTCGGTAACACGTGGGACGGTCGCGGCGATAAACCGGCGTGGCTCGCGCGCGCGATTCACGCCGGACAAAGCATCGATCATTTCCGCTGCTGAGCGCGCGCAGGCGCACCGCGAAACGCCCGCGCGAAAAAAAGCCCGCGCAAGGCGGGCTCGATCTTTACTGCTCGGAGTCTCGCGACGAATCGCGCATCACAGGTCGAAAAACACGGTTTCCTGATCGCCCTGCATGTGGATGTCGAAGCGATACACGTTGGCCGTACCGGCAACGCGGCGCGCGATCAGCGTGCTACGGCGCTCGGCCGGCACCGACGCCAGCACGGTGTCCTGCTCGTTCGCCTGCGCTTCGTCTTCGAAATAGATGCGCGTGAACGTGTGCAGCAGCATGCCGCGCATCGTCAGGATTACGTCGATGTGCGGCGCTTCGTCGGGATTCGCGCGGCCCGGCTTCACCGTCTCGACGATGAAGCGCTTGTGCGGATCCGTGCCCGTACCGACGCGCGCAAAGCCGTGAAAGCCGGTCTTCAAAATTTCTTCGCGCGATTCCGGATAGTGGCCGTTCGAGTCGACTTGCGACATCTCGATCATCGCGTCGCCGATCACCTTGCCGTCGCCGTCGAACACCTGACCGACGATCGTGATGTGCTCGCCGGCCGCTTCCATGTCGGCCAGAACGTTCGTGAACAGGCTCTTGAAGTCGAAATCGTATTGCTGCGGGCAAAGACCGTAGGCGAAGTACGGACCAACGGTTTGCGAAGGCGTTTGCTTGAGGGTCGTCATGGCTTAGCGCTCCATCGGGGTTTCGTTCGGGCCGCGCAGCACGATGTCGAAATCGTAGCCGAGCGCGTAGGCCTCTTGCGTGGTGTCGAGCGAGAACTTCGAGATCATGCGCTCACGGGCGAGCTCCGGCGTGCCCTGGTAGATCGGGTCGAATGCGAGCAGCGGATCGCCGGGAAAGTACATCTGCGTGACGAGACGCGAGCCGAAGTGGTCGCCGAACAGCGAGAAATGGATGTGCTGCGGACGCCAGGCGTTCGGATGGTTGCCCCACGGATACGCGCCCGGCTTGATGGTCATGAAGCGGTAACGGCCTTCGTTGTCGGTGATGCAGCGGCCCGCGCCGAGGAAGTTCGGGTCGAGCGGCGCGTCGTGCTGGTCGGCCTTGTGCACATAGCGGCCGGCGGCGTTCGCTTGCCAGACTTCCACCAGCGTGTTGCGCACCGGGCGGCCGCCTTCGTCGAGCACACGGCCCGTCACGATGATGCGCTCGCCGAGCGGTTCGCCATTGCGCACCGCGTTGCGGGTCAGGTCGCTGTCGAGCGGGTCGAGGTCGTCGGTGCCGTAGACCGGCACGCGCTGGTCGCGCAGCCGTTCCTTCAGCGGAATCAGCGGACGCGACGGACCGCGTTTGACCGACGAACCGTACGGCGGATAGATGTACTCGGGATGGGACGCGAAATCTCGCGGCGAAAGAATTGAATCTTCCATGAGCTGTCTCCGTTGGAGGAATCGGGGGGATGCGACGTTATGACTTGCACTTTATACAAAGCGTGCGGTTATGAAAAATGACGTTTTTGCCCGTTTCGTATAACCTTCCGTTATGCAACGCAGTCTCGCGGATAGCCGCGTCAAATTCCGTCATCTCCAGTGCTTTCTGGCCGTCGCGCAGTTCGGCAGCGTCCAGCGGGCGGCGGACAGTTTGTCCATCACGCAGCCGGCGGTATCGAAGACGGTCGCCGAGCTGGAGACCATTCTCGGCGTGAAGCTGTTCGAGCGCGGCCGTCACGGCGCGGTGCCGACGCGCGAGGGGCAGCTTTTCATGCCGCACGCGAGCGCCTGCGTGAGCGCGCTGCGCCAGGGCGTCGATCTGCTTGCGCGGGCCGAGGGCGCGGCCGCCGCGACGCTCGAAGTCGGTGTGCTGCCCACTGTCGCCGCGGTGCTGGTACCGCCCGTGCTGAGACAGTTCGCGACGCAGTGGCCGCGCGTGATCGTGCGCCTCGCGACCGGCGCAAATCCGGAATTGCTCGAACGCCTGAAAGCGGGGTCGATCGAATTCGCGATCGGCCGCCTCGCGGACCCGGAGCGGATGGTCGGCCTGAGTTTCGAGCAACTGTTTACCGAGCCGCTGATCGCGGTCGTGCGCGCCGGGCATCCGCTGGCGCAAGGGAAGGCCTTGCCCGCCACGTCGCTGGAGGAATTTCCGATCGTGCTGCCGCCGTTCGGCACGCTGATCCGCCAATCGGCCGAGAGCCTGCTCGGCGCGTGGGGCGTGCCGCCGTTGTCGGCGTTCGTCGAGGTGTTGTCGGTATCGACGGGGCGCGCGCTGACGCTCGAAAACGGCGCGGTGTGGTTCGTGCCGCAAAGCGCGGTCGAATACGAACTCGCGCACGGCATGCTGGTGCGCTTGCCGCTGCCGTTTGCGGGCACCGGCGAGCCGGTGGGGCTGATTCGTCGCTCGGATACGCAGCCGTCGACGGTGGGACGCGCGTTCATCGAGGCGGTGCGCGAGGTCGCGCGGGGCAGACGGTTGCGAACGCCCCGCGACCCGGTGTAAAAACACGGTGCGAAAGCCGCCGCAGACCGTTGTTCCTGCGGCACGCCGCGTGCGCGCCACGAGCGAGCACGCACCACGCAGCCCCTCGCGAACGACTGAAACACTTCGCGCCGAACCCGGAAAGAGACCGGCCCCGCGTCGAAAGACCGTACAAGGAGATTGCCATGCCCAGCGACTTGCCCACTCCAGAGGCCGCGCAGCGCGCCGTATTGGCGCCGCAGCACAATCCGCTCGGCACGGCCGGCCTCGAGTTCGTCGAGTTCGCCGCGCGCGATCCGCAGGCGCTCGGCGAGACCTTCACGCGGCTCGGCTTCAAGGCGATCGCGCGTCATATCAGCAAGGATGTGACGCTGTATCGCCAGGGCGAGATGAATTTCCTGATCAACGCGGAGCCCGATTCGTTCGCAGCGCGCTACGCGGAAGAATACGGGGTCGGCATCTGCGCGATCGGGATTCGCGTCGCCGACGCACAGCGCGCGTTCGAACGCGCGGTGGAACTCGGCGCGTGGGCGTTCGAAGGCGAACGCCTCGGTGCCGGCGAACTGCTGATTCCGGCCATTCAAGGCATCGGCGATTCGCACATCTATTTCGTCGATCGTTGGCGCGGGCGAGGCGGTCAGCGCGGCGGCCTCGGCGATATCTCGATCTTCGACATCGACTTCCGGCCCATCGAAATCGACACGGCCGCAGCCGATCTGAATCACGCGGGCAGCGGCCTGATCGCGGTCGACCATCTGACGCAAACGGTTGGCGAAGGCCGCATGCAGGAGTGGATCGACTTCTATCGCGACCTGCTGAATTTCCGCGAGATCCGCGAGCTGCACGCCAACTGGCATGTGTCGGCGGAATCGCGCGTGATGGTGTCGCCGTGCGGCGCGATCCGCGTGCCGCTGTACGAGGAAGGCACGGGCCGGACCAACCTGATGCACGAGTATTTGCCCGATCATCCGGGCGAAGGCGTGCAGCACATCGCGCTCGCCACCGACGACATCTTCGCGTGCGTCGAGCGTCTGCTCGCGAACGGCGTCGAATTCGTCGAGCCGCCGCCGCGCTACTACGAGCAGTTCGATGCACGTTTGCCGGGCCACGGGCTCGATGTCGAGCGACTGCGGCGCACGCATGTGCTCGTTGATGGCGAGATCGGCGCGGACGGCGTGCCGCTGCTGTTTTTCCAGACCTTCGTGCGGCGTCGCGCCGGCGAGATTTTCTTCGAGATCGTGCAACGCCAGGGACATCATGGCTTCGGCGAAGGCAATCTCGCCGCATTGGCCCAGGCGCGCACCGGCAGCTGAACACTGCGCGTAGTCGCATGCGTGATTGGATCACTCACGCATGCGGCTTTCGTCACCTCACGCCCCCTCGGGGCGCTCCACCAACTCCGGATAAATCGCACCGTATGCGGCGGCCTCCCGCAGCAGCCACTCGCGGAAACTCGCGATCGGCTTGCCGTGACTCAACTCGGTCGGATAGACAAGGTAGTACGCGGCCTCGGCGAGCGCGGGCGTGTCGAACGGAATCACGAGACCGAACTGCTGCAACTGCGTGTCGACGAAAAAGCGCGGCACCAGCGCGATGCCGAGTCCGGCCGCGGCAGCACTGATCAGCATCGTGTGCAGTTCGTAGCGCACGCCCTGCATCGTGCGGTTGTCGTCGACGCCGAGATTCGAGAACCAGCTCGCCCAGCCGTCGGGTCGCGTCGTCGAATGCAGCAGCGGATAGTTGAGTAGTTCGGCGACGTTGCGGACCGGCCGCTTCAGCAGATTCGCCGCGCAGACCGGCACCACTTCCTCGCAGAACAGAAAATCGGCCGACGTACCCGGCCACGTCGGCTTGCCGTAATGAATTGCCGCTTCGAAATGCGTCTCGGCGAACGGAAACGTCGCGGTACGCACGCCCATGTTCACGCGCACCTCGGGGTATTGTTCATTGAACGAGGCCATGCGCGGAATCAGCCATTGCGATGCGAACGTCGGCAATACCGCGAGTTCCAGATAGCCGCCGCCGCTGCCGTGCGCGATGATCGATAGCGTGTCGCGATCGAGGTGTTCGAGCGAGCGTCTCACCTGCGCGCTGTAGACCTTGCCCGCGCGCGTCAGCACCACGCGTTGCTTGACGCGCACGAACAGCCGCACGCCGAGATTGCTTTCGAGCGTATTGATCTGTCGCGACACCGCGCTTTCGGTGAGGAACAGTTCGCGCGCCGCATGCGTGAAGCTCTGGTGGCGCGCGGCGGCTTCGAACGCGAGCAGCGCGCCCATGTTGGGAATCTTGAACTTTCGCACGTTAATTCCAAAAACGCATCAAGTGGCGAGTTTATCTCGCTTTACGGGGCGCAGCGCATTTTGAATAATCTCGCCCGTTATGAGGCGCTCGTGCAGCGCTCAACGTATAGCGTGGAGAAGCCGGATGCGAAACCTGAAGAATGCCAATGTCGAACAACTGCTGGTGAAGCTGCTGGGCGCGCAGAAAGCCGCGCGCCTTTTTGCGACGCTGAATCATCCGCGTGTGTTGAACGAGTGGGAAAGCGGCAGCGTCACGCGCGCCGAACTCGCACAGGCGATGAACATGGCGCTGTTCGACGATCTGCTCGCGCGCTCGGAAAACGGCCGCCGCTATACGGAGGAAACCGTCGCCGCCGGCGGCAGCGTGTACTTCGATCATGGCGCGCTGCGCACCGTGCGCTGGCCGCACAGCGGCGCGCTGCCGCCCGGCGAGGCCGCGTTCGCGCGCATCCTGCGGCCGCTCGGCTTTCGGATCAACGGCCGTTACCCGCTCGATCGTCTCGGCATGACCGGCCGCGCGTGGGCGCATGACGACGCCGCCGACGAGATCGCGCAGTTCTTCGTCAGCGAACTGCACCCGGAGCGTTTTTCCGCGGCGTTCCAGCAGGCGGTGACGAACGTGATCGGTGCCTCGCGCGATCCGTTGACGCCGCGCGCCCATGGCCTTTTGTGGGAACTCGAACGCGATGGCTTGCTGCCGTTCGATGCGGCGCAGGAGTTGCTACCGGTGATCGTCGGTGCGTTCGCGCGTCAGCACGAGATGCCACGCGAAGCCGATTACGAAGTATTGTTGAAGGAATCGGCGGAGATGGCGTGGATCGCTACCGAAGGTAACGCGTTCAATCACGCGACCGATCGCGTCGCGGACGTCTTCAAGCTGTCGGACGAACAGAAGGCGAAGGGTCGGCCGATGAAGCCCGAAGTCGAGCATTCGCGTTCCGGCCGCGTGTTCCAGACCGCGTATCGCGCGGATGTCGTGCAGCGTGAATTTCGCGCGGCCGACGGCAGCGTCGTCACGCGCGACGTGCCGGGCTCGTTCTACGAATTCATTACGTGCAAGCGCAGTTTCGATCAGGACGCGCGCCGCTGGGAAACGGACCTGCGTTTCGACGCGGGCAACGCACAGGGCATCTTCCGGATGACCGCGAGCCAGGCGGCCTGAGCGCATACGGCGGCGCGAGCGCCGGCATCGCAGACGAGGTGCGCAGTGGGGGCGTCATTGTCATTGGATGAAGAGCAGCGGCTTGGCGCGCAGCGGGGCGCTTTGCATGAATCGCGTGTCGCCATGCCTTTCTCGGCCAGCGCGGAGCTATTGCAGGCGCTCGAAAGCGACCTGCGCCAGGATGTGCGCGGCGAGGTGCGATTCGATCAGGGTTCCAAAGCATTGTACGCATCGGATGCGTCGAACTATCGGCAAGTCCCGCTCGGTGTCGTGGTGCCGGCCGATATCGACGATCTGCTCGCAACGCTCGCCGCATGCCGTCGCAACGACGTGCCGTTTCTCGCGCGCGGTGGCGGCACGTCGCAGAACGGCCAATGCGTGAACGTCGCGGTCGTGGCCGACGCGAGCAAGTATCTGAACCGCGTCGTCTCGATCGATCCGCTCGCGGGCGTCGCGGGCGTCGCGGTCGTCGAGCCGGGCGTCGTGTGCGACTCCTTGCGCGATGCCGCCGAACAGCACGGCCTCACGTTCGCACCCGATCCCGCCACGCATAGCCGCTGCACGCTCGGCGGCATGATCGCGAACAACTCGTGCGGCGCGCATTCGGTGATGGCCGGTAAGACCGTCGAGAACATCGAAGCGCTCGAAATCGCGACCTTCGACGGCGCGCGTTTCTGGGTCGGCCCGACCTCCGCGGAAGAACTCGAACGCATCATCGCGGCGGGTGGCCGTCAAGGCGAAATCTACGCGGCGCTCAAGCAACTGCGCGACACGTACGCCGAACGGATTCGCGCGAAATTTCCGCAGATCAAGCGGCGCGTGTCGGGCTTCAATCTCGATCAACTGCTGCCGGAAAACGGCTTCAACGTCGCGCGTGCGCTCGTCGGCAGCGAAGGCACGTGCGCGGTCACGTTGCAGGCGAAAGTGAGGCTCGTGAAGAGCCCGGCCAGGCGCGTGATCGTCGTGGTCGGCTTCACCGACATCTATACGGCGGCGGACGCGGTGCCGCATTTCATGCGCTGCGGGCCGATCGCAGTCGAGGGACTCGACCGCGCGATCATTCGCGGCTTGCAGGCGCGCGGCCTGAAGAAGGACGAGATCGCGCTGCTGCCCGAAGGCGATGCGTGGGTCGTGCTCGAATTCGGCGCGGATACGCAGGACGAGGTGCTGCAACAGGCACGCGACGCCGCCGCGTATTTCCAATCGGGCGCGGCCGGGCCGCAAATCTCGACGATGCTCGTCGAAGATCGCGCCTTGCAGGCGAAGGTGTGGTCGATTCGCGAGACGGGGGCGTCGGCGGTCGCGTTGTCAGTGGATCGCGACAAGCCCGATCCGGTGGTCGGCTGGGAAGACGCGGCGGTCGATCCGCTGCGGCTCGGCGATTATCTGCGTGCGTTTCAGGCGCTCGTCGATCGCCATGGCTACGAGACGAGCCTGTACGGCCATTTCGGCGACGGCTGCGTGCACGCGCGCATCACGTTCGATCTGCGCAGCGCGGAAGGTATCGCGAGGTGGCGCGGGTTCTTGCGCGAAGCGGCGGAACTGGTGGTCCAATTCGGCGGCTCGCTGTCGGGCGAACACGGCGATGGCCAGGCGAAGGCCGAGTTTCTGCCGATCATGTACGGCCCCGAGCTGATGCAGGCGATGGAGCAGTTCAAGGCGATCTGGGACCCGGCGAATCGTCTGAATCCGGGCAAAGTCGTGCATGCGTACCGCGCCGACGAAAACCTGCGCATGGGCCCTGCGTACAAGCCGGTGACGCTGCATACGAAGCTCGCGTTCGCGAGCCAGGAAGGCGACGGCTTTCAGCGTGCGATCGAACGCTGCATCGGCATGGGCAAATGCCGCTCGCTCGAAGGCGGCACGATGTGTCCGAGCTATCGCGGCACCCGCGAGGAAAAGTACTCGACGCGCGGGCGCGCGCATCTGTTCTGGGAAATGCTGCAAGGCGACGTGATCGCCGATGGCTGGAACAGCCGCGAAGTGAAAGAAGCGCTCGATACCTGCCTCGCATGCAAGGGCTGCAAGTCCGATTGCCCGACGCATACGGACATGGCGTCGTACAAGGCGGAGTTCCTTTCTCACTACTACGAGAACAATCGTCGGCCGCGTCAGGCGCTGTTCATGGGGCGGATCGGCGAATGGGCACCGTGGGCCGCGCGTTTTCCGCGCGTGACGAACTTTCTGACGACGGCGCCCGGTTTGTCCGCGCTCGGCAAATGGATCGCGGGTGTGGCGCAGACGCGTGCGTTGCCGCGGTTCGCCGCTGCAACTTATAGACGGAGCGTGTCGTCGCAAGCATCCGCGATTCATGCGCTCGGCGGCGACGCAAAGAAGGTGATCCTGTGGGTCGATACATTCAACGACCACTTCACGCCCGAGATCGCGCACGCCGCCGCTGATGTGCTCACGCAACTCGGCTGGCACGTCGTGTTACCGAAGAAACGTTTGTGTTGCGGGCGTCCGCTGTACGACTTCGGCCTGCTCGAACGCGCGCGCGAGCTGCTCACGCATATCGTCGACGACCTCGCGGACGACATCGCCGCCGGCGTGCCGCTGGTCGGTCTGGAACCTGGCTGTCTATCGGTGTTCAAGGACGAGTTGCTGAAGCAACTCCCCGATCATGCGTTGGCGAAGAAGCTGTCCGCGCAAACATATCTGTTTGCCGATTTCGTCGCGCGTCAGCCGTTCGAGTGGCCGACGCTCGCGGCCGATGTGATCGTGCATGGCCATTGTCATCAGAAGGCGCTATTCGGCATGCAGGGCGACACGGCGTTGCTGAACAAGCTCGGCGTCAAATGGAAGCTGCTCGATACCGGCTGCTGCGGGATGGCGGGATCGTTCGGCTTCAACATCGAGCATCACGCGTTGTCGGAAAAGATCGGCGAGGACATGTTTGAGGCCGTGCGCGACGCTATGGCGGCGAATGCGGAAACGATCGTGCTGACCAACGGCTTCAGTTGTCGCGAGCAGATCGAGCACGGCACAGGGCGACACGCATTGCATATCGCGCAACTCGCGCAACGGGCGCTGGCGGCGCGCTGAGTGCGCGCGCCGTGCAGGGCGCGCTATTTTATTTCTTCGCTGACTCGTTCGCGGCAGGCGGTGTATGCGGAAGGTCCGCATTGGTCGCCATCCACAACACTTCGGCGTCTTCCTCGCTGGTCGACACCGCCGCGTGACCCGTGCGGCTGTCGAAGTAGAGACTGTCGCCCGTGTTCAGATGTGTCGGCGCGTACAGCTCCGAATAGAGGCACACGCTGCCGCTGATCACGTAGAGAAACTCCTCGCCTTCGTGGCGGCCCCAGTCGTCGAATGCATCGAGCGTGTGCGCCGAGATACGGATGCGAAACGGCAGCATCGCCTTGTGTGCCAGGTCGGTGGCGAGCAACTCCATCTGATAGCCGCGATAAGCGTGGCGCTGGCCTTCGTTCTTGCGCGTCAGCGCGCGCCGGCCGCTCGCGCTGACTTTCGGCGTCGAGCCGAACAGTTCGCCAATTTCGATCTTCAGGCCCAGCACGATTTTTTGCAGCACGTCGAACGTGGGGGACATCAGGCCGTTTTCGACCTTCGACAGCGTCGAGCGCGAGACACCGCACAGGCGGCTCGCGGTTTCGAGCGTCAGATCCTGCGCTTGACGGGCGGCGCGCACGCGCCGGCCGAGATCGGTGGAGGACGTGTCGGCGGATTTGGTGAGGTGGGTGTCCATGAGGCTTGCTGCTGGTCGGGTATGCGCTTGATCGGGCGAATAATGTTTCCGATCATAACATTTGGCGTGACCCGGGCCTTTGTGCGCCGATTCAAGCGTTCGTGCGCTTTTCTCATCGGAAACGCCGCGGCTTTTCCGATGAGTTCGACGCAGCGTGGCGATCTCACGTTGATGAGGCGTCCTTTGCGCGGCGTTTTTCACGCGCTGCGATTGAAAAGCTCATTGAGCTGCGTGCCCGCCGTCGCGCCGGTGAAGTCGAAGCGGCCATCGGCCAGCGCCTGAGCGGCGTGCATGAAGCCACCCCACGCCGCGCGCGCGAGCCCGCCGCCGACGCTGATCCGCCGCACGCCGAGCGCGGCCACGTCCTGCAACGTCAGGGTCGATGTCGAGCCGATCAGCAGATTGACAGGCTTCGGCGCAACGGCCGCGACCACCGCTTCGATCTGCTCGCGCGTCTGGATGCCGGGCGCATACAGGCAGTCGGCGCCCGCCGCCGCATAGGCCTTCAGGCGGGCAATGGCATCGCCGAGATCGGGCTTGCCGGCGAAGAAATTCTCCGCGCGGCCGACGAGCAGCGTGTCGCCGCCGTTCTGATCGATTGCACGTCGCGCCGCGCTGAGCCGTTGCACGGCGACGTCGACCGGAAACAGCGGCGCGGCGGGGTTGCCGGTCGAGTCCTCGATCGACAGGCCCGCGACGCCCGTTTCCACCGCGAGCGTCACGCTCTCGGCGACTTCTTCCGGGTCGCGGCCGAAGCCGTTCTCGAAGTCGGCGTTGACCGGCAGATCGGTCGCGTCGACGATTGCGCGCAGGTGCGCGAGGATCGTTTCGCGCGGCAATGTGTTGTCCGCATGTCCGGTCGACCACGCAAAACCGGAACTCGTCGTCGCGAGCGCCTTGAAGCCGAGTGTATGCAGATAACGGGCGCTGCCCGCGTCCCACGGATTGGGCAGCACGAAACAGCCAGACGAGTGCAGCGCGCGGAAAGCAGCGCGTTTTTCAGCGGCGGTGCGGGGCATCGCATGTCTCCTTGGTGTGAGGGAGCGGCTCCCTCGTTGAAAGGAAAACGCCGGGCCAACTGTTGCGCAGGCGAATCGGCATTCCCCAGGGGAAAGTCTATGTCGGTATCGAAATCGTGGTTGATGAAATGGGTGGCGACTTTCACAGACGTCTCCAATAATTCAAAATGACGACAGGCGAAGAAGCCGGTTCAGAGATGCGAAGGGCCGCATGGGAAGTCGGCATTCGCGACGAGGTCATTTCCCCAAAGGAGGCACAACATGAACATCGCGACCCGGATGCGGTCGATCCCTGCCGTGTTGGTGCTCACGCTCGTTGGCTGCGCCGCGGGCGGCGGGAATGGCGGCGCGCAAACGCATCTGAGTGCAACGCAATGCCGCGATCTGACCGACCTCAGGAACAAGGCACCGGCCACGCACCAGCGGAGCATGAGCGAACTGACAGCGCTGCAGCAGGCGGGCTACCATCCTGAACGACGCTTTGATCCTGACTATCCGGCGAGTCTCGAGCGCGCGCAGAGGCAGGTGGACATCTGGTATCAGGCGGAATGCCCGCAGGCACGGGCTGGGTGAATCTGCCGCGGCGCCAGAATTGGCGGTACGTTGTTAGTGCCGCATAAACGTAAAGAGCGGGCGCATGCCTTGAAAACATGCGCCCGCTTCATATCGGTTCGAAACGGCGAAACCGCAAAGAGGGGAAAGGGCCGTTAACTCGAGAATCTTTCCTCGCTACGGACATTCGCTATACGTTCGCGACTCGTCACTGACCGTCCGGATTGACCCACATCGGATGATGGCCCGCTTGCGATGATCCGCCCATCGACGACCCATAGCCAGACGTGTCGCCTTGGCCCTTCGCGTTCATCGCGGAGACGCGTGCCTCGGCCGCCTGGATGTCCGCGGGATACTGGGCATCGAGCACGATGGCCGGGTTATAGCCAATCTGTTCGAGTTGCTGCACCTGTGCCTTGACTTCGGCCCGCGTGATCGGCTGTTCCGATTGCGCGAACGACGCGACCGGCGCAGCGATCAGGGCCGTAAGCGCAACTGCCTGGATAAGCGATTTCATGATGTTTCCCTCCGTAGTTGTCTGTCCGGCACCGCAGCGATACCGATGCCATAAGCGCAGTCTAGAGGGGGGGGAACTTGGGGAAAACCACTAGCCGACTAATTCAGTATTGCAAAGAACGGGTAGTCGGCGAGCTGTAATCTCGCCGTCGCGGGTTCTCCTAAAACAACAGCGCAAAAGCGGCCGTAAATCTGGTCACACACCTTTGCGCACATCGACGCGATAACTCGTGATTTGCCGATAAGTATCTCCGGGTCGCACGATCACTTCGTTCTGCCCGGTCATATTGACCTCGTTCGGGAAACCGCCCGCCTCGAGGCACAAGCCGGCGTGCCGTTGATAGCGGACACCGCCGCGTCCCGGGTTGCCGTTCAACGCGTTGCCCGTGTAAAACTGCAAGCCCCGCTGATCGGTCGCGACGGTCAGTTCGCGTCCGCTGCCCGGATCGTATGCACAGGCGACTTCGCGCAGCGGCGGCGCGTGGCCGTCGTTGCCCTTCATCGCGTTTGCCGGCGCCTCGCGCAGCACGTAGCAATGATCGAAGCCGCCGGCGCGCGCGAGTTGCGCGTGCGGCCAGTCGAGCCGGCCGCCGATCGGCGCACTCTGCCGGAAGTCGAATGCGTTGCCCGCGACGTCGGCGAGCTTGCATGGAATCATCGTCGCGTCGACTTCGAAAAAGCGCTCGGCGTCGATCGACAGCACGTGGCCGCGAATGTCGGTGCCCGCGCGCCCGGTCAGGTTGAAGTACGGATGGCTCGTCAGATTGAGCGGCGTCGGCGCGTCGGTGATCGCTTCGTAGCCGATCGTCAGCGTGCCGTCGTCGTCGAGCGAATAGCGTACTTGCACCGTCACGTTGCCCGGAAAACCGGCATCGCCTTCGGGCGACTCGAGCCGCATCAGCAACGCGCCGTCGTCCTCGGCGACCTCCCACAACGCCCGATGAAAACCGACCGTGCCGCCGTGCAGCAGATTCGGACCTTCGTTGCGATCGAGCGTGTACTCGATGCCGTCGAGCGAAAAGCGCGCGCCCGCAATGCGATTCGCCCAGCGGCCGATCAGTCCGCCCATGTAGGTCGAGGCCGCCACGTATTCGGCGGGCGTGTCGTGACCGAGCAGAATATCGCCGAGACGTCCGGCGCGATCCGGTGCGTGCCACGAAACCAGCGTCGCGCCGAGGTCGCTGATGGCGACTTTCATGCCGTGCGCGTTGCGCAACGTGTAAAGCCGTACGCGATCGCCGCCCTGCAGCGTGCCCCACGGCTCGGAAGAGAGTTGTGCGATGCTGATCATGTGGTCAGTGCGAAGAAAAAATGGAAAGCATGCTCAGCCAGCGGTTTTGGTCTTCGGGCCCACGCGCTCCTGGTATTCGCGCGGCGTGCAGCCGAGTTCGCGGCGAAATACCGCGTACATGTATTGCAGCGACGTGAAGCCGCAACGGATCGCGACTTCCGCGCTCGACGCATCGCGTTTCGCGAGCAGCGACTTCGCGACGTCGAGCTTGTGGCGCAGGATCTCCTGATGCACGGTGCACTGACGCTCGCGCCGGAAATACTCTTCGAGCGACGAACGCGACACGCCCACATAGTCGGCCACCTGCTCGGTGCGGATGCCTTGGCACGCGTACTGGCGAATGAAATGGCGGGCGCGCATCACGTAAGGACTCGCGAGCGGCTGATGCCGCGTCGATTCGAGCACGTTGATGCCGACCGGCGGCACCAGAATGCGGCGCCCCGGAAAGCGCGCGCCGTGCAGCATCTGATGCAGGATATGCGCGGCGGTACGGCCCATTTCCTCGGTGCCCTGGATCACCGACGACAGCGGAATGCGCGTCAGCGTCCGCGTGAGCGGATCGTTGTCGATGCCGATGATCGCGACTTCCTCGGGCACCGGAATGCCCGCGATCAGACATGCCTGCAGCAAATGCCGCGCACGTGCGTCGGTCACCGCGATGATGCCGACCGGCTTCGGCAGTTGCCGCAGCCAGGTGGTCAGCTGTTCGATGGCCTGGTTCCAGGACGGCGCGCTCGTCGACAGACCGCGATAGATCTCGCTATCGATCTGCGCCGCGCTGCGTCCGTCCGCGCTGCGCAGATTCGCGAAGGCGAGTTCGCGCTGTTGCGCCCAACGGTTTTCCTGCGCCTGCGGCAGGCTGTACAGCGCGAAGTTTTCGAGGCCCGCGCCGATCAGGTGCGTGTACGCGAGCGACACGAGCTTGCTGTTGTCGGTCGCGATATAGGGTAAATCCGGGGGGTACTGCGTCGGCTCCTCGTACGACGAACCGACCGCGACCACCGGCAGTGGACAGTCGCGCAGGGCTTCGTCGACGGCGGGATCGTCGAAGTCCGCGATGATGCCGTCGCCGTCGAAGCGCTGGATACCCGCGAGCCGGCAGCGGAAGTCTTCTTCGAGGAAGAGATCCCATGCGACGCGCGTCGACAGCAGGTAGTTGCCGATGCCGGTGATGATCTCGCGATCGTAGACCTTGTTCGCGTTGAACAGCAGCGCAATGCGATGGGTTGTCTGAGGTGCTTGTGGACGGGTCATGGCGGTGAGCGGCGGGTGGCTCGATAGACCACGCGCCTTTGTCTCCATTGTGTCGGGTGCCTGGGAGCAACCCCGTTTTTAAGCGTCTGGTTATTCTAGGCGCCGAATCGCGCGACGGCAGTAAACAAACGCGCGGGCGGTGAGAAACATCAAGCGCGCTGCGCAATTTCGCAATTGCCGGCACATCGTGCAAGCGGCAGCATGGCGTCACTTTGTCGGCCTGCGCGGCTTCTCGCGTGGGTTGCAATGCACCATACATTGGAGACGCCGATGTCCTACTTCGAACACATTCCAGAGATCCGTTACGAAGGCCCGCAATCGGACAACCCGCTCGCGTACCGTCACTACGACAAAACGAGGAAGGTACTCGGCAAGACGCTCGAGGAACATCTGCGTATCGCCGTCTGCTACTGGCATACCTTCGTATGGCCCGGTGTCGATATCTTCGGTCAGGGCACGTTCCGGCGGCCGTGGCAGCAACCCGGCGACGCAATGGAGCGGGCGCTGCAAAAGGCCGACGCCGCGTTCGAATTCTTCTCGAAGCTCGGCACGCCGTACTACACGTTCCACGATACCGACGTCGCACCCGAAGGCGCGAGCGTGAAGGAATACAGCGAGAACTTCCTGCGCGTGTCCGACTACCTCGCGCGCAAGCAGCAGGATACCGGTGTCAAATTGCTGTGGGGCACCGCGAATCTGTTTTCGCATCCGCGTTACGCGGCCGGCGCCGCGACCAATCCGAATCCGGAGGTTTTCGCCTTTGCGGCGACCCAGGTGCGTCATGCGCTCGACGCGACGCTGCGCCTCGGCGGTGAAAACTACGTGTTGTGGGGTGGCCGCGAAGGCTACGACACGCTGCTGAACACCGACCTCGTGCGCGAGCGCGAGCAGTTCGCGCGCTTCCTGCACATGGTCGTCGAACACAAGCACCGGATCGGTTTCAAGGGCGCGCTGCTGATCGAGCCGAAGCCGCAGGAGCCCACCAAGCATCAATACGACCACGACGTCGCGACCGTGCACGGCTTTCTGCTGCAGCACGGCCTCGACAAGGAGATTCGCGTCAACATCGAGGCGAATCACGCGACGCTCGCGGGGCACTCGTTCCATCACGAGATTGCGACCGCATTTGCGCTCGGCATCTTCGGTAGCGTCGATGCGAATCGCGGCGATCCGCAAAATGGCTGGGACACCGACCAATTTCCCAACAGCGTCGAGGAACTCACGCTGGCCTTCTACGAGATCCTGCGCCACGGCGGTTTCACGAGCGGCGGCATGAACTTCGATGCGAAAGTGCGGCGCCAGAGTGTCGATGCGGAAGACCTGTTTTATGGCCACGTCGGCGCGATCGACAACCTCGCGCTAGGCCTCGAACGCGCCGCCGTGCTGGTCGAAAACGAGCGCCTCGAGCAGTTCAAGCGGCAACGCTACGCGGGCTGGGATGGCGAGTTCGGCCGCAAGATCCTGTCCGGCGACTACTCGCTGTCGACGCTTGCGGCGGACACGCTGGCGCGCGATCTGAATCCGCGGCATGTGAGCGGGCAACAGGAACACATGGAAAACATCGTAAATCAGGCGATTTATAGCGGACGTTGAATAAAGATCGCGCGGCCACGTCGACCGCGCGCACCAGCAAGCTGTGGGTTGTCGCTTGTCCGAGTCTGCGGCTCGCAGCGCAGACCGATACGTCCGGTATTCCGGCTATCACTACACAAAAGGAGACATCAATGAAATTCGCAATGCGTCGTAACGTCCTGAGTTCGCTGTTGTGCGGCGCGGTACTCGCCAGCCTGTCGCTCGCCGCGCCGCTCGCGCACGCCAGCAAGGCTCATCCGGAAATCGGCTTCTGTATCGACGATCTGCGCGTCGAGCGCTGGTCGCGCGATCGCGACTATTTCGTCGCCGCGGCGGAAAAGCTCGGCGCGAAGGTGTCGGTGCAATCGGCCGATGCGAGCGAAGAGCGCCAGATCTCGCAGATCGAAAACCTGATCTCGCGCGGCGTCGACGTGATTGTGATCGTGCCGTTCAACTCGAAGACGCTCGGCAACGTCGTGGCCGAAGCACGCAAAGCGGGTATCAAGGTCGTGTCGTATGACCGCCTGATTCTCGACGCCGATATCGACGCCTATATCTCGTTCGACAACGAGAAGGTCGGCGAGATGCAGGCGCAGGGCGTCTATGACGTGCGGCCGAAGGGCAACTACTTCCTGCTCGGCGGCGCACCGACCGACAACAACGCGAAGATGCTGCGCAAGGGCCAGTTGAAGGTGCTGCAACCGGCGATCGACAAGGGTGACATCAAGGTGGTCGGCCAGCAGTGGGTGCCGGAGTGGAGCGCATCGACCGCGCTGCGCATCATGGAAGACGCGCTGACCGCGAACAACAACAAGATCGACGCAGTCGTCGCGTCGAATGACGGCACCGCGGGCGGCGCGATCCAGGCGCTCGCCGCGCAGGGCCTCGCGGGCAAGGTACCGATCTCGGGTCAGGATGCCGACCTCGCAGCCGTGAAGCGCGTGGCGGCCGGCACGCAGACGATGACGGTCTACAAGCCGCTGAAGCTGATCGCGAGCGAAGCGGCGAAGCTGTCGGTCGCGCTTGCCAGGGGTGACAAGCCGGCGTTCAACGCGCAATACGACAACGGCAAGAAGAAGGTCGATACGGTGCTGCTGCAGCCGACCAAGCTGACCAAGGCGAACCTCGACACCGTCGTGAAGGACGGCTTCTACACGCAAGAGCAACTCGCGAGCAAATAACACAGAGACGGGCTATGTGAACGCCACGCTCCCGGGTCATCGCGCCCGGGAGCGTGATCGAACATTGGCCCAACTTGCAGCGAGGCATAGCGAATGACGCAACCTGTTCTGACGATGCGCGGCATCGTCAAAGCTTTTTCCGGCGTGAAGGCGCTCGACGGCATCGATCTGACCGTATCGCCGGGTGAATGCGTGGGCCTGTGCGGCGAAAACGGCGCGGGCAAATCGACGCTGATGAAGGTGCTGTCCGGCGTGTATCCGCACGGTACGTGGGATGGCGAAATAACCTGGGAAGGCCAGACGCTGAAGGCCGCGAGCGTACGCGACACCGAACGCGCGGGCATCATCATCATTCACCAGGAACTGATGCTCGTGCCGGAGTTGTCGGTCGCGGAAAACATCTTTCTCGGCAACGAAATCACGCTGCCCGGCGGCCGCATGAACTACGCGGCGATGTATCAGCGCGCCGACGAACTGTTGCGCGAACTCGGCATCAGCGGCATCAACGCCGCGCAGCCCGTGATGAACTACGGGGGCGGCCATCAGCAGCTGATCGAAATCGCGAAGGCGCTGAACAAGCGCGCAAAGCTGCTGATCCTCGACGAACCGTCGTCGTCGCTGACCGCCTCCGAAATCGCGATTCTGCTCGATATCGTGCGCGATCTGAAACGGCGCGGCATTGCCTGCGTGTACATTTCGCACAAGCTCGACGAAGTCGCGGCCGTCTGCGACACGATCAGCGTGATTCGCGACGGCCGCCATGTCGCGACCGAGCCGATGCACGCGCTGACGACCGAGCGGATCATCTCGCTGATGGTCGGCCGGGAGATCAAGAACCTGTTTCCGCGCGAGCCGCATCCGATCGGCGACGTGATCTTCGAAGCGCGCAACGTGACCTGTTTCGACGTGACGAATCCGCGCCGCAAGCGCGTGGACGACGTGTCGTTCTCGTTGCGGCGCGGCGAAATTCTCGGTGTCGCCGGGCTCGTCGGCGCGGGCCGCACCGAGCTGATGCAGGCGATCTTCGGCGCGTATGCGGGCATCAGCGAGGCGCACGTCGTGCTCGACGGCAAGCCGCTGAAAATTCGCGCGCCGATCGACGCGATTCGCGCCGGCATCGCGATGGTTCCCGAGGATCGCAAACGCCACGGCATCGTGCCCGGCATGAGCGTCGGTCATAACATCACGCTTGCGGTGCTGCAGCGTTTCGCGTCGGGCGGACGTATCGATGCCGCGGCCGAACTCGACACGATTCAGACGGAAATGAAGCGGCTTTCGGTGCGCGCCGCGAATCCGATGTTATCGATTGCAAGTCTGTCGGGCGGCAATCAGCAGAAGGCCGTGCTCACGCGCATGCTGCTGACCAACCCGACCGTGCTGATTCTCGACGAACCGACACGCGGCGTCGACGTCGGCGCCAAATACGAGATCTACAAGCTGATCTTCCAGCTTGCGCAGCGCGGCATGTCGATCGTGATGGTGTCGTCCGAATTGCCGGAAGTGCTCGGCATCAGCGACCGAGTGCTCGTGATCGGCGAAGGCGAGTTGCGCGGCGACTTCATCAACGACGGTCTCACGCAGGAAGACATTCTCGGCGCCGCGATCCGCCCCGTGCATCTATCTTCGAACCCAACCGCAGCGAGTGCCGCATGACTCCCGAAGTAACTTCCCAACGCACCGACAACGCCGCGCCGCGAGGCGCATTCGGCGGCACGCAACGGATCCAGCAACTGTTCGCGCGCTACAAGATTCTCGCGCTGCTGATCGCCGTCGCCGTGATCTGGATTTTCTTTTCGACGCTCACGCACGGCGCGTTCGTCACGCCGCGCAATCTGTCGAATCTGCTGCGGCAGATGTCGATTACCGGCATGCTCGCATGCGGCATGGTGTTCGTGATCATCGCCGGTGAAATCGATCTGTCGGTCGGTTCGCTGCTCGGTTTGCTCGGCGGCGTCGCGGCGATTCTCGACGTGAACCGGCACTGGCCGATCGGCGTGACGATTCCGGTCGTGCTGCTGCTCGGCATCGCGGTCGGCGTGTTCAACGGCTGGTGGTCGACGTATCGGCGCGTGCCGTCGTTTATCGTCGGGCTCGGCGGCATGCTCGCGTATCGCGGCATTCTGCTCGGCATTACCGGAGGGTCGACGATCGCGCCGGTGTCGGACAGCTTCGTGTTCGTCGGCCAGGGCTACCTCCCGCGGCTCGCCGGCGACACGCTCGCCGTCGTGCTGTTCCTGCTGCTGGCATTCCTGACGATCCGCCAGCGCGCCAATCGGCAGCGTTATCAGTTGCGCGTCGTGCCTTTCTGGCAGGACGTCGCGAAGGTGATCGTCGCAGGCGCGATTCTCGCCGGCTTCATCGCGATGCTCGACAGTTACGGCGGCATTCCGGTGCCGGTGTTGCTGCTGCTCGCGCTGCTCGGCGTCTTCACATGGATCGCGACGCAGACCGTGTTCGGACGCCGCATCTACGCGGTCGGCTCGAACCTCGAAGCGACGCGGCTGTCGGGTGTCAACACCGACCGCGTGAAGCTCGCGATCTTCGCGCTGATGGGGCTGATGTGCGCGTTTGCCGGCATCGTCAACACGGCGCGGCTCGCGGCGGGTTCGCCGTCGGCGGGCTCGATGGGCGAACTCGACGCGATCGCCGCGTGCTTTATCGGCGGCACCTCGATGCGCGGCGGCTCCGGCACCGTGTATGGCGCGCTGATCGGCGCGCTCGTCATGGCGAGCCTCGACAACGGCATGTCCATGCTCGACGTCGACGCGTACTGGCAGATGATCGTGAAGGGCGGCATCCTCGTGCTGGCCGTGTGGATCGACGTGGTGTCGGGTTCGAACCGCCGTTGATCCGGTCGCATGATCGCCTGATTGAATCAAGCGCAGGGTTCGCGGTGTGCCGGCGGTGACTTACGCCGGCACACCGCCGCCTCTGCGCGGTCGCAGTTAATGAAACACCCCACGACTTTCCCCCGCCGCTTTCAGTCCCCGCCTTCCCACGCCGCACGGCCGCTCGAGGTTCACGCGCGCATTTAAGTCTCACGCTCGCCGATTCGTCTTATTACTATTCGCAGACAAAGACGGGTGCATCGGCGCTGTCGCCGTTTTCCTACCATCGAGCCAGCCGAGCGAGCCATGCCATGTTGACGCGCAGAACCTTTCTGCTTGGCGGCGCCAGTGCGTTGGGCGGGCTGCTGGTCGGCTGGGCCGTGGTGCCGCCGCGCCAGCGCCTGATGACGTCGACGCCGCTGCCGACGCAAGGCACGCAGGTCGCGCTGAACGGCTGGGTCAAGATCGACGCCGACAACCGCGTGACGATCATGGTGCCGAAGGCCGAAATGGGGCAGGGCATCCATACGGGGCTTGCGATGCTGCTCGCCGAGGAACTCGACGCCGATTGGCCGCAGGTGAAAGTCGAAGAGGCGCCGATCGACCGGATCTACAACGCGGTGCAGAGCATCGTCGACGATCTGCCGTTTCGCCCCGACGACGACAGCTACATCCGCCGCGGCACCGTGTGGATCACGAGCAAGGCAGTGCGTGAGATCGGCACGATGATGACGGGCGGCTCCTCGAGCATGAACGATCTCTGGACGCCGATGCGCGAGGCCGGCGCGTCGGCGCGTGTGATGCTGATCGCGGCGGCGGCCGAGCGCTGGGACGTGCCGGTCCGCGAATGCCGCGCGGAAAAGGGCTACGTGCTGCACCCGTCGGGGCACAAGGCGACGTTCGGCGAGTTGTCGTCGATGGCCGCGCGCCAGCCGCTGCCGCGCAGCGTCGTCCTGAAGCAGCCGGCCGACTTCAGGCTGATCGGCCAGTCCGTGCGGCGCATCGAAGCCGCGTCGAAAATCGACGGTGCGGCGCGCTTCGGCATCGACGTGTTGCCCGACGGTTTGGTCTATGCAAGCGTCGTGATGTGTCCGACGCTCGGCGGCACGGTCGCGCATTTCGACGCGACGCCCGCGCAAAAGATACGGGGCTTCATCAAGGCGTTCGCCGTGCCGCCGTACGCGGGCGGCACCGGCGGCGTGGCCGTGATCGCGGACAACGCGTTTCGCGCGATGAGCGCGGTCGAGGCGATCAACGTGACCTGGCATGACGGCGCGGCCGCGAAGGTGTCGAGCGCTGCGGTGGACTGCCGCCTCGTCGAAGCGCTCGACCATACGGATGGCCACGTGTATTACCACGTCGGCAACGTCGACAACGCGATGAGTCGCGCGGCGCGCACGATCGAAGCGGTCTATCACGCACCGTATCTCGCGCATGGCGCGGTCGAGCCGCTGAACTGCACGGTGCAGGTCGCGGACGGCGCAGCGACCGTCTGGGTGTCGACGCAGATGCCGCGGCTCGCGCGGCATCATGCGGCGAAAGTGCTCGGCCTCGACGTCGATCTCGTCGATGTACAGACGCAGTTGTTGGGCGGCGCGTTCGGCCGGCGCCTCGAACTCGATTTCGTCGCGCAGGCCGCGGCGATCGCGCGCGAGGCCGATGGCCGTCCGGTGCAAACCATCTGGTCGCGCGCGCAGGACTTCACGCACGACTTCTACCGGCCCGCATGCGCGGCACGGCTTCAGGCCGGCTTCGACGAGCACGGCAAGCTGGTCGCCTGGCACGCGAAGTCGGCGGGTCAGGCGATCGTGCCGGATGCGCTCGCGCGTTACTACGGCGTGCCGCACATCCCGATCGACAAGACCACCTGCGAAGGCGCGTTCGATCAGCCCTACGAGTGGCCGGCCGCGCGCGTGTCGCACAAGATAGTCGAATTACCGGTGCCGATCGGCTTCTGGCGCTCGGTCGGCCACTCGCATCAGGCCTTCTTCACCGAGAGCTTCACCGACGAAGCCGCCGCCGCGGCCGGCCAGGACCCGATCGCGTTTCGCGCGATGCTGCTCGCGCAGCATCCGCGTCATCTGGCGGTCCTGAAGCGTGTCGAGAAGTTGTCCGACTGGGGGCGTCCGCTAAAACCCGCCGCCGATGGCGCGCGTTGCGCTCGTGGCGTCGCGTTGCACGAGGCGTTCGGCAGCGTGGTCGCGCAGGTCGCGGAGGTGTCGATCGGCGCGAACCGGCAGATTCGCGTGCATCGGGTGGTGTGCGTGATCGATTGCGGCTTGCCGGTGAATCCGAACTTGATCCGTCAGCAGATGGAAGGCGGCATCGTGTTCGGGCTGTCGAGCGCGTTGCAGAACGAGATCACGATCGTCAACGGCCAGGTGCAGCAGAAGAACTTCGTGGACTTTCCGGTCGTGCGGATGAACGGGTGCCCTGCGATCGAAGTCGACATCATGCCGAGCCAGCTGCACCCGCAAGGTGTCGGCGAGCCGGGCGTGCCGCCGATCGCGCCGGCGGTGGGCAATGCGGTGTTCGCACTGACGGGGCAGCGTTTGCGGACCCTGCCGTTGCGGCTTGCATGACGGACGGTGGATGAACAACAGCTTGCGGTGTAGCGCGGCGACTCAGGAGGCAAGCATGGCGGTACTGAATATCAACGGACGCAAGGTGAAGGTCGATGCCGACCCGGACATGCCGCTGCTATGGGTGCTGCGCTGCGATCTCGGCATGACCGGCACCAAGTTCGGCTGCGGCGTGGGCATCTGCGGCGCGTGCACGATCAATCTCGACGATGCCGCGTGCTTCGCGTGCCAAACGTTGATGTCGAGCCTGCATACGCAGAAGATCACGACGATCGAGGGTTTGCAGGGACGCGAGGCGCAGGCGCTGAAGGCCGCGTGGATCGAACTCGATGTGGTGCAGTGCGGTTATTGCCAGAGCGCGCAATTGATGGCGGCTTGCGCGTTGCTGAAGCACAAGCCCGATCCGACCGATGCCGACATCGACGAGGCGATGACGCCGGTGGTGTGCCGTTGCGGCACGTATCCGCGGGTACGGGCGGCGATACATCAGGCGGCGGCGAAAGTGCGGAACAGCTAGCCACTCTTTCGGTCCGCCGCCCGCCCAACTCAATTCGCCAACATTTCGACCACCGCGACCACCGCGGTGAAGATACCGATGCATCCGCCCAACGTGACTGCACCCTGCATGAATGGCGACATACGAGACCCCGTAGCGTGAAGTGGTGTCACGTATTTAACCGAAAGTGAAAGAAAAAAGAAAGATTGTCAAAAATAAATCGTAAGACGGCCGATCAAGGCGCTTTCGCAGTTGCGGCCGTCGACGCTCCCGACTTCGCGGACGGCTTGGCCGCGACAGGTGTTGCCTTCAACTGCGGCCGCGTTTCACCCGGCGTGCTTTGCCCGCCAACTTCCCACCCGCCGCCCAGCGACAGGAACAGATTGACCTGATCGATCGCCACCTGGCCCTCCGCCGCCGCGAGCTGCGACTTCGCGGCCGTCAGCGTGCGCGTCGCGTCGAGATCGGAGATGAACGACTCGCGCCCGGCGCGATACAGCCGATGCGTTTCATCCGCCGATTGCGCCGCCGACTTCAGCGCCGCGCGCAGCGATTCGGCGCGCGCGTAATCGGACGCGTAGGTCGCGAGGTTGGTCTCGGTTTCGCGCAGCGCGGTCAGCACCACGCCGTCGAACTTCGCGAGCGCGACCTGGCTCGACGCTTCGGCTTCGTGGACCCGTTGGCGCGCGCCATTGGCCGGGAAGGTCCAGCTGATCAGCGGACCGAAGGCCCAACGCGCCGTCGGCGAGGTGGGAATGTCTTCCAGAATGCCGGTGAAGCCCGCCGACGCGCCAATGCTGATGCTCGGATAGAGCGCCCCGGTCGCGACGCCGATGCGCGCCGTCGATGCCGCGAGCCGACGCTCGGCTTCGTGCACGTCCGGGCGTCGCCGCAGCAGCCCGGCGCCGTCGCCGATCGGAATCGGCTGGTGGATTTGCGGCAGCCGGTCGCAGGCGAGCACGGCCGGCGGCAATTGCGACGGCGCCTGGGCGAGCAGCATCGCGAGCCGGTATTGTGCGATCTTGCGGCGCGCGGTGTAGCGCGGAATGTCGGCCGTCAGAGTCTCGACCTGAGTCTGGCCGCTCGTGACCGCGGTCTGGTTTCCGCGTCCCACGTCGCGCAGACGGCGCGACACGTCCACGCGCTCCTTCTGTAGCGCGAGCGATTGCTGCGCGATGCGCAGCTCCTCGGCCGCCGAGCATTGTTCGACGTACGAGCGCACCACGTCCGCGACGACAGTGATGCGCGCGAGGTCGCCCGCGGCTTCCACGGCCTCGGTGTCTGCCGCCGCCGCTTCGACGCCGCGGCGCAGCTTGCCGAACAGGTCGATTTCGTACGAGACGTTGATGCCCATGTCACCCAGGTTGGCGACCGGCAGTTTCTCGAAGAGCAGGTATTGCTCGGCCGATTCCTGCGCGCGCTGGATCGCCACCGACGCGTTGCCCGAAAAACCGCCCTGCGCTTGCGCTATGCCCAGCGCCTCGCGCGAGCGCGCGAGATTCGCGGTCGCGACGCGCAGGTCGGTATTCGATTTCAACGCCTGGTCGACCAGACCGTTCAGCACCGGATCGTCGTACAGCTTCCACCAGACGGTCGGCAGATTGAGGGTTGACGTCAGCGCCGGATCGGCGCCCTCGATCGCTCCGTTCGCGAGCGGGGCATTGACGAGCGCCTGTTTCGGCAGCGTGTAGTTCGGCCCGACGTTGATGCAGCCGTTCAGCGCAATGGTGAGCGGCAATAACGGCAGCAGCGGCAGCAGCGGCAAGCGCGGCGCCAGCAAGGACAAGGTACGCACGAACTTCATTGCGACGCGCCCGACGGTGCGGTGCCCGACCCAGCGGACCCGGACGCCACCGACGAACCCGGCGCCACCGGCGCAGCCGAAGCGGCGAGCGTGCCAGATGCGCCACCCGTGCCCGACACGGCTCGTCTCCTGAGCGGCGACAGGTCACGCACCGACACCGTCGCGGTACGCCCGGCGATCAGGCGGAAATCAGCGGGCACTTCATCGAGCGCGACCCGCACCGGAATGCGCTGCGCGAGCCGCACCCAGCTGAACGCCGGGTTCACGTTCGGCAGCAGATTGGCGCTTTGCGTGCGGTCGCGGTCTTCGATACCGGCGACGATGCTCTGCACGTGCCCGCGCAGCGGCTTCGGCTCGCCCATCACGATGATGTCGACCGGCTGGCCGATGTCGATGCCGCGCAGCTTGGTTTCCTCGAAGTAGCCGTCGACGCGGAACGAATGCATGTCGACCACCGCGACCACCGCGCGACCGGCCGCGACGAATTCGCCGGCGCGCGGCGCGCGGTCGTTCAGATAGCCGTCTACCGGGCTTTTGATCGTCGAGCGTTCGAGGTTCAGCTTCGCGGTGTCGATCGCGACGTTCGCGTCGGCGAGCGCGGCTTCGCCCGCCTCGACGCGCGAGCGGCTTTCTTCGAGTACTTCGGCGGCGACGAGGTTGCCGAGCTGACGATTGCGCGCGTATTCGCGGCGGGCCTGATCGAGCGTCGCGCGGCGCTGCTGCGCCGTTGCCTCGGCCTGACGCAACGCGAGCGTGTAGCGCGCCTGATCGATCCTGAACAGCACCTGGCCCTGCTTGACCTGCTGGTTGTCCATGACCTCGACCGACGAAATCAGTCCCGACACGTCGGGCGCGACCTGGATCACGTCGGCGCGTACGCGCCCGTCGCGGGTCCACGGCGCGAACATGTAGTAGTTGACGAGTTTCCACAGCACCAATGCTGCGACCACTACGACGATCAGGGTCAGCAGGATCTGACCGACGGAGAACCAGGTTTTTTTCACGTTATTAGTCTGTGCGAAACGACGACGACAAGGCCCAGCACCAGCACATAGACGCCGAGATCGAAGATGGAGCGATGCCAGACGAAGCGGTAAAAGCCGGTGTAATCGAGCGCGGTGCGAATGCCGAGGTTGATCAGATACGCGATCAACATCAGCACCAGCACGGACGGTACGAACACGCCGAAGATATCGATTTCACCGATCATCGCGGGAACTGGGAAAAGGGGGAGGCGGGGCGCGCAGGCGGGCGCAAGCAGGGGCGCAAGAATGGGTGCATCACGCGGCGGCCTCCGGTTCGGTCGGCGTTGGTTTCGTGAGGGTCGCCGGAAACAGCGAAAGACGCAAGCCGACCAGCGCGTGCAGCGCATCGCGCAACTGACGCGCCGAGGTCTGCGAGGTCTCGGTCGGCGCCGCGGCATTGGCGAGCCCCTGCGCGGTGACGCGCGCGACGGCCACGTCGATCAACGACATCAGGCTGTCCGGCACCGGAACGCGGTGGCGTCGATCGATGCAGCTCTCGTAGTATGTACGCACTCCATCGAGAACATGGTCGATCGCGCCGGCCGCTTCGCCGCCGAGCTTGCGTGTGAGGCGGCGCAGGTCCAGCGCGTTGAACCCGATGCGCAGATCGCGGAAGCTCTCGATCGACGGGTGGCGGTGGTCGTCGGTGGCCGCGAGGCGCGGGATCAATTGCATCAGCCGGTCGAGCATGCGCGCGGCGAGATTGCGCGGATCTTCGATCGGCCGCGTCGACGCGCTCAGCGCGACGTCGGCCCAGCTCGAGCGCAACAGGCGCGCCGCGGCCAGCTCGGCGCCGAATGGGCGCGTTGCACGGGTCCACAGGTATGCATAGAGCAGGCCGGAGAGGCCCGCGAGGTTGGCGTTCAGGAACGTCAGGAAGTTCGCGTCGTACGCGTCCTGAATGCTGATGAAGGTGGCCGTGTTCACCGCGACCAGCACCGTCACCATGTTGAACTGCGGGCGCGGAATCAGCGTGCCGACCAGAATGAACGGCGCGGCGAACAGGATCACCAGCATCGCGAAGTCGTGCACCTGCGGCAGCACGACGAACAGATAGAGACCCGCGGCCACGACGGCGACGCCAGTCGCGAGGAAGAAGCGGAACACGAACGGCGCGGGTTCGTCGAGCGCGGCGAAGAAGCAGCAGGCGACCGCCGCGAGCGTGACCGCGCTCGCGCCGTCGTTCCAGCCCGAGCCGATCCAAAGCGCGCACGCGAGCACCACAGCCGCGGCCGCCGACACGGTCGCGAACAGCATCATGCCGCGATCGTAGAAGCGCTCGGTGCCGCCGAGCCGCCAGTGACGGAAATGCGGCCGCCACGAACCTTCCTCGCGCGTGATGATGATGCGCAGCGAGCGGCAGTCTTGCCACACGTCGATCGCTTGCGCGAGGCGCCACAGTGCATTCGACAGCAGCGCACCGTCCCAATGCGCGAGCGCGGCGGCGGGCGGATGCATCGCGGCGACGCGCGCGCGCAGCGCGTTGGCGGTCTCGTCCGCGTGATAGCCCTCGCTCGGCGCGGGCAGCGGTTGGTTGAACCACTTGATGACGTCGTCGATCAGCGTCTGAAGTCCTTCGGGCCAGTGTTGCGGGCCGTTGTTGTAGAGCGCGAGCAGCGGATCGGCGAGCGACGACATGATCGGCAGCAGCAGTTGCATGCGGCCACGTAGTTCATGCGCGCGCGCGAGGACGTCGGGCCGCGTGTGATCGTAGGCGAGCTGGCTCAGCAGCAGTTCGAGACCGTTGATCGTGCTCGCGAGTCGTTGCCGGGCGCCGGAAATCGCCGAGCTTGCGATGCGGCCCGACAGCGTTTCGGTCGCGTAGAACGCGGCGTCGCGAAACCATGCGTCGGTGCGCTCGATGATCGTCGGCGCGAGCCGGCTCGGAAACACCGCGCTGCCGACGATGCTCGCGCAGACGATGCCGAGAATGATCTCTTCGGTCCGGCTCACGGCGAGATCGAAGACGCCGGTCGGATTCGTCACCGACGGCAGCGCGATGATCGGCATCGTATAGGCGGCCAGCATGAACACGTAGCTGCGCGCGGTGCGGTCGGACACCGCGAGGTAGAGCATCGTGCCGATCCACGCCGCGACGACCACGCTGAACAGGTACGGCGATTCGACGAACGGCGGCACCAGCAGCACCGCGCCCGACGCGCCGAGCGCAGTGCCCAGCGCACGATAGATCGCCTTCGAGCGGGTCGCGCCGACGAACGGGTTCGACACGATGTAGACGGTCGCCATCGCCCAGTACGGCCGCGGCAGTTCGAACGCGAGGCCGATGTAAAGCGCGAGCATGGCCGCGGCGAACGTTTTGACGGAAAACAGCCAGTCGCGGAGAGTGGGATAGACCATGAACCGTTACGCGGAATCGGCGTTGTGCGGCGCGGTGGCTCGCGCGCCGCTCCTCGCGGACTTGCGCGCCTTGGCGGTGCCGCGTGATTTGCCGGCCGTTTTGGCAGCGCTTTTGCCGCTCGTCCGTTTGACCTTGCTGGCAAGCGCCTCGCCTTTGGCGGGCTCGCGCTTCGCCGACGAGGTGCGCTTCGTCGCCTCGTGCCTGACGGATTCCGGGCGCACCGGCTGCGCGCGTTCGTGACGCGTGTCGCGCTCGACGCTTCCCGCTTCGGCGCGTCCGGCGGCATCGGCCGTGAATGCGCCGAGCACGCGCAGGGCGGCTTCGAGATCGTCGCGCGATACGCCTTTGAGCGCCTGCGCGCGCAACGTGACCAGCTCCTCTTCCATCTTCGCGGTGACGGCGCGGCCTTCGTCGGTCAGTACGACGGTCTTCGCGCGGCGGTCTTCGGGATCTTCGTCGCGGCGCATCAGGCCGGCCGCGCACAACTGGTCGAGCAGCCGCACGAGGGACGGCCCCTCGATGCCGATGTGATCGGCGAGCGTGACCTGACGCACCGCCGAGCCGAGCCGGCTCGCGGTCAGAAGCGGCGTCGCGCACGCTTCGGATACGTTGAAGGCCGCGAGCACGCCATGACTCGTGCGCCGCCACTTTCTGGCGGCGACGACCAGCGTGCTGCTGACGGTGCGGCGCAGGGCATCGAGATTCGACATGGCCGGTATTGTATTTCCAAAATATTCGTTAGCAAACTATTGAATTGGAAATCGTGGCCGAACCGGAGGAGTCTGCGGCGCGAATGCGACAGCGGCATTAAATCGGTGGCCAGGAGGTGGGCTTACAGAATCGTTGGGTGTGCGGTGCGCCGCGATTCAATGGGCATTTTGATGCAGGTGGTCTACCTGATTCACTTGAGCTTGATTCACGCGAGCAGCCCGATCCGCACCGTGCGCGCCAGATCGTCGAGCTGAAACGGCTTGCGCAGGATCGTGCAATGCTTGACCGCGAGATCGGCAATGTCGACGTCCGCATAACCGGTTGCCAGGACCACGGTAGATCGGCACGAAGCTTGCGCGCCGCGGCGATCACGTCGATGCCGTTCATGCCCGGCATCGCGAAGTCGACCATCAGCAGATCGGGATGATCGTCGACGAGGCGGTCAAGGCCGGCCTGGCCGTCGGCGGCCTCGGTCACCGTGTAGCCGAGCATGCGCAACGATTCAACGAGCATCGCGCGCACTTCGCTGTCGTCCTCGACCACGAGCACGCGCTTGTCGCCGACCGCGTTCGCTTCCGCATCGGACTCCGCTTCGCTGTGCGCGGCCACTCGCTCGCGCATCGGCAGCCAGATCTGCACCGTGGTGCCGGTACCTTCTTCGCTGAAGATGCGCGCGGCGCCGCCCGCCTGCCTCGCGATGCCATACACCTGGCTCAGGCCTAGCCCCGTGCCCTTGCCGATCGGCTTGGTCGTGAAGAACGGATCGAACACGCGCGACACGACGTCGGGCGGAATGCCCTCGCCCGTGTCGGCGACTTCGATCACGACGTAGCGGCCATGCTTCAGCGTCTGGTCGGGCGCGTCGCGCAGGGTCACGTGGATGTCGAGGCGCCCGCTGGCCGGCATCGCGTCGCGCGCATTGATCGCGAGATTGAGCACCGCGAGCTCGAGCTGATTTGCGTCGGCCTGGGTCCACATTTCGGTGCGCTCGAAGTGGTTGTCATAGCGGATGCTCGAGCCGAGCGACACCGCGATGATGTCGCGCATGCCCTGCAGCAGCGCGACCACGTCGATCGCTTGCAGATTCGGGTTGCTGTTGCGCGAGAAAGTCAGCAACTGGCCAGTCAGTTTCGCGCCGCGCTCGGTCGCGCGCTTGACGGTGGCCGCCATGCCGCGCAGGCGTTCGTCGCCGCTCACGCGCGCGATCAGTTCCGCGTTGACCATGATCACGTTCAGCAGATTGTTGAAGTCGTGCGCGATGCCGCCGGTCAGCTGACCGAGCGCCTCCATCTTCTGCGATTGCACGAGCACGGCCTGAACCTTCGCGCGTTCGTGGATCTCGGCCATCAGCCGGTCGTTGGCTGACGCAAGTTCGTGCGTGCGCGCGGCGATGCGGCTTTCCAGCGAATCGTTCAGCTGCTCCAGCGCGTCCTGTGCCTCGATGCGCTCGGCAAGCAGCCTTCGCGATTCATATTGCCGTCCGCGGGCCCGCAACGACGACGCGATCGCGCGCCGCAACGTTTCCGAATTGAGCGGACGTTCGAGCACCACTACGTTGCCGAGCCGTTCGAGCACTTCGAGCCCGCGCGCGGATCGATGGCCGATGCTGCGGGCGGCGAGCAGGATGAACGGGAAGTCGGACCATGCGGGCTGCCGTTCGAGCCACGCATAGAGGCTCGAACCGTGGCCGTTCGCGAGCGCTTCCTCGGTGAGCAGCGCGGTGCCCGCGCCGACGTCGAGCTCGGTGGTGAGCGCGTCGGCGTCGTCGCAGCTCACGCAGGCGCGTGCGTCATTGTGCAGCACGGCGGTGATCACTTCGGCGTCGCGGCCGAACGGTGCGAGGATGAGGACACGCTGCTCCATCGCTCACTGTCCTGACGTATCGATCAGATGGTTCGTCGCGCCGAGCATCGCGGTGCTGCCGCGATACAAGGGCAGGCCCGACAGCACGCCCTCGAAGTCGCGCAGTGCTTCGCCGACCTCGACGCCTTCGGTGCCGAGGCGGAACTGGCGGATCGTGCGTTCATGATCGTTCGCGCGGCTCTTGACGGCGGTTATTGCCGTCAGCACTTCGCCGTGGTGCTCGAAATAGCGGAACAGCACGACCACGTCGCTCAGATAACTGACGTCGACCTCGGTCTGCACTTCGCCGATGATGCCGTGCTGCCCGAGCACGAGCATCGTGACCACGCCCTGCTGATTCAGATAGCCGAGCAATTCGTGCATGTGCAGCAGCAGGTAGCGCTCGCCGGGCATCGCCTGCAGATAGGCGTTCAGGCTGTCGACCGCGACATAGCGCACGTGCTCGTTTTCGACCGCGTTGCGCACGTCGCTCGACAGCTCGCCCGGCGAGATTTCCGCGGGATCGATCTGGCGCAGCATCAGCAGACCGCTTTCGACGTGCGGCGCGAGATCCATGCCGAGCGTCGCGCAGCGTGTGAACAGCGTGCTGAGCGTTTCGTCGAATACGTAGCACGCGCAACGCTCGCCGCGTTCGAGTGCGGCAAGCAGGCACGACACGACGGTGGTGGTTTTGCCGACCCCCGACGGGCCGATGATCAGCGAATTGGTGCCGGGGACGAGGCCACCGCCGAGCAGCGCGTCGAGGCCGGGCGTGCCGGTGCTCATCGGGCTCGTGCCGAATTCGCTGTGATGCTCGGCGGCGACCAGGCGCGGATAGACGCGCAGACCGCCGGTGTTCAGCGTGAAGTCGTGATAGCCCTCGCGGAACTTGATGCCGCGCATCTTCGCGATGCGCAGACGGCGGCGATTGCCGCCGTAATCATGAGCGACGTTTTCGAGGCTGATCACGCCGTGCACGATGCTGTGAAGCTGAATGCCGGAGGTGCTGGCCGACGTGTCGTCGAGCAGCAGCACCGTGCATTCGCGCGTCGAGAAATGGTGCTTGAGCGCGAGAATCTGCCGACGGTAGCGCAATGGGTTCTCCGCCAGCAGACGTAGTTCGGACAGGCTGTCCAGGACGACGCGCGCCGGCTTCAGTTCGTCGACGTGCTCGATCACGTTGCGCACGCTTTCGCCGAGTTCGACCTCGGCCGGGTGCAGCACGGTCTGTTCGTATTGCGGTTCGAGCCCTTTTTCGGGCAGTTGCTCCAGTATCGCGAAACGGCTCAGATCCCAGCCATGGCTCGCGCCGATCGCGAGCAGTTCAGCACGGGTTTCGGACAGCGCGACATAAAGGCCGGTCTGCCCTTCGTGCAGGCCCTTGAGTAAGAATTGCAACGCGAGGGTGGTCTTACCCGTGCCTGGCACGCCCTCCACGAGGTACATGCGGTTCGGCGTAAGGCCACCGCCGAGGATGTCGTCGATGCCTTCGATGCCCGACGATATGCGGGCGGGGGTAGGGGCGGCGGTAGTGGTCGACATGATGGTTGAAATGACGTCGGCAGTGGCTTTGATCGAAACGGGCGCGATGTCGCGGCCGGTATGGCGCTACGCAATTTGTGTGCCGTCGTGCATTGCCTGCGTGCTCGGGCCTCGTGCGCATGGGCATGAAGCGTGCTGTTAAAGGTGGCTCCCTGCGAGTTTTTCTTCAGCAGCACTTGGGAAGCTTCACGCACACCATGAAAACCTATCGACTTTCCGCTATCGCGCTTACCGCGGCATCGCTCGTTGCGCTGCTGCCGGTCAGTGCATCCGCCGACGATAGCCCCACACCTTGCGGTGCGCTCAAACGGATCGTGGCCGCGGCGCCGGACGGCTTCGCCTCGCTGACACCCGACGACGGCAAAGGCGTTGCGCAACCTGATGGCGATGACGCGCAATGTTCGGCCGCGCATCGAAGTTTCCAGTGCACGTGGACGCCGCATCAGGCGGCGGGCTCGAACGCGGATGCATTGGAAGCGGTCGCGGCCGACGTCGCGTCGTGCCTGCCCGATGCAACGCACGATCAGAATTCGCCGGGACGTCAGCACTTTTATCTCGGCGCGAAGGATCGACGCACCGAAATCGCCCTGACGCCCGAGGGGTCCAACCGGTTGCGGCTCGTGGTGTCGGGCAGGTAAGCGGCGGTGCCGTTCAGGCGCTGGCGGCCGGCCACCACGACCAGCCGCGTCGCGAGTGGCGTAATTCGACGACCGACAGCGGCGCGATCTCGATGCGACAGAACACGGTTGGCGATGCGCCGAGGGCGTGCACGATTGCCGCTCGCAGCAGAGTCGTGTGGGTGATGGCGACGATGGTTCGACTGTGCGCAAAGGCCGCGAAGCTTGCTTCGTTGACGGCATTGCATGAACGCACGTCTGCCTGCTGCGCGTCGAGCCACTCTCCAACTCGCTGCACGAGTTGACCGAACGATTCGCCGCCGGGCGGCGCGGCGTCGGGCTCGCGTGTCCAGGCGGCGAGTTCGCGGGGCGTTGCGTCGGCAATGTCAGCGAGGCGCTGGCCGCGCCATTTGCCATAGTCGATATCCGCCAATGCGTCGACAGGCGTGGCGCTCAGACCGAGAGCGGCGGCCGTTTCGCGCGCGCTGGCGGCGGGGCTGGTGAACACGGCGCCGTCGGCGGGAAGCGCGAGACGCGGTCGCGCCGCTTCGGCTTCGGCGCGACCGCGCGCGTCGAGCGGATCGTCGGCAGGGAAGCGGCCCGCGCGCTGCGCGGCCGTTGCCGCGTGGCTCAGCAGTAATAGTCGCGTATCCATTCTTTGCGTTGGCGCTCCATTCGCACTTGCCTGCGAGGTTTCATCGGCGCGCGTTGCGAGGTAGCCCTCGCCGTCACGGAAGCCGCAGTTTAGCGCGTAGAATACTGACACTGCGAAGCACGGAAGCCGGTGAGAGCCCGGCGCGGTCGCGCCACTGTAATCGGCATTGCAATCCACAAGAGCCGAAAGCCAGACCTGAACTTCGCACCATTCCTCTGCAATCGACTTTCGGGGCGCGTCACCCCAGGAGATGTCCATCATGACCGAAGCTGTTCTTGATCGCGCCGCGCAACCGGCGGCCCAGCCCACTCCCATACCTTTGCGCGAACTGCTGCCGTGGGTCGTGTTCGGTGGGTTGCTGCTGTTGCTCGCGCTTTACTTCGTTGGTGCGGAACAGGGCGCGACGTCGCTCGTGCCCGGCATGTACGTGCATGAGTTCGTGCACGACGGCCGTCATCTGCTCGGCTTTCCCTGCCACTAACGGAGTTCGACATGGTAGGTAAATTGTTGGTGCGCGGGATGCTCGCGGGCATCGTCGCGGGCTTGCTCACGTTCGCGTTCGCGCGAATCGTCGGCGAACCACAGGTCGATCAGGCCATTTCATTCGAAGAAAAAGCGGCCGCCGCGCGCGGCGAGGCGCCCGAGCCCGAAATCGTGAGCCGTCAGACGCAGGCTGGCCTCGGCCTGCTGACTGGCGTGGTCACGTATGGCGCGGCATTTGGCGGCCTGTTCTCGCTGGTGTTTGCGTATGCGTATGGACGCGCGGGTACGTTGAGCGTGCGCGCGCTGTCCGCGTGGCTCGCGCTTGGCGCGTTCATCACGCTCGTGATCGTGCCGAATATCAAGTATCCGGCCAATCCGCCGTCGGTCGGTGATCCGGAGACGATCGGCACGCGCACGGGCCTGTTCTTTCTAATGATCGCGATTTCGCTCGCGACGATGGTGTTTTCGCTGAAGGTGCGGCGTCGCGCGGCGGCGAAGCTGGGTGCGTGGAATGGTTCGATCGTCGCGGGGCTCTTGTTCGTCGTGGTCATCGCGGCCGTGCAACTGTCGATGCCGGTCATCAATGAAGTGCCGGCCGCGTTCCCGGCTGTGCTGCTGTGGAAGTTCCGCGTCGCGGCGATCGGCATGCAGGTGGTCATGTGGACGACGATCGGGCTGCTGTTCGGCGCGATGGTCGAGCGCAGCGCTTTTATGCGTACGAATGCGCGGGTGACGATGAAGTCCGCCTGATTGTGACGGTGACGCGTGGCCGCGCAAGCGGCCATGCTTCGCGCGCAACGCGCGAGAATGGTTTTGGATCAAGCACTTGCCGCGGTTGTGGAGCGGTTATCCACAGCCTTGCAAACATTTTCTGTGGAAAAGCTGCTTAACGGCTTTTCGCAACTCCACTCATCTCTCCCTTTCGCCGCGGCGCTCCGGAGAATTCAATTGGAAGCCTAACTAATTCAGGTTGCACGCGGCGCTGCTCAATTTTTAAGCTCTTCAACTTTTTAAAATAAATTGTGAGACGGGTATTGACGTGTTGTCGACCGCTCTCCATAATCTCGTTTCTCTGCTGCAGACGCAGCGACGCAAACGAAGCAGTGCCGGGTAGTGGTGGTTCAGGCGCGGCGGGTTTGGCGGACCGATCTTTAAAAACTAAC
>NZ_JACHDI010000029.1:0-94525 GCF_014201025.1 Paraburkholderia sp. MM5384-R2 | reverse complement strand
TATCTCACGATGTTCAAGGAGACGTTCTAACACTCATCCTATTTGATACTGAGACAAACAGCTCCCCTGAAATCCGAATACAGCGGGACGTAACACTACTGCGTTGGATCGAAGGAGCCGTGTCCGAGTTCGCAACTGCAAACGCTCCATGCTCAATCCTCGTTGTTCCCGCGAGTTACGAAGGCGAGATACCGGAATCGCCGCAGCGCATTCTGTTCGCTCTTGACGGAAGCCCGACGTCGCTCGATGCGATGCGATTCGGGTTGCAGTTTGCTTCACCCGGTACCCATCTACGGGCGATCTATGTCATTGATCGCGCTGTACGTCTGACTGATCTATTTCCCATCCGTGTTCTTGAAGACGCCTTCGTTGAAGAGGGCAAGGCAGTGCTGGCCAACGCCGCCGAAGTACTCGCCGACCTATCGAACCCGGTCGAAACAGGAGTTGTCAGTACTGAGCCGACAAGCGATGACGTGTCGCATACGATTGTTCGCGAGGCCCTGCTCTGGCGCGCCGACCTGGTAGTCGTGGGCACTCATGGCCGCCGCGGTCCCGCCCGCTGGATACTCGGCAGTGTCGCGGCCCGAGCAGCGCGCATCACCCGTACCCCGTTACTGCTTGCTCGCCCATGATCGCAGCCGACCGTGTGAGACCGTGGGGCGTCAAGACGGGAACACGGATGGCTCCCATCTTGACGACGTACAGACCAAAAGACGGAATTCGGAGAACTGGTTCAATACCTGCAGCGGGCACCACGGTGCGCCACATTTACGCTCGCGAGTCGGTTCCTCGCAGCGATCGCCTGAAACGAAAAGTATGCCCGTTCAATGCCAGCTTCCAGTCGATCCGCGTCAGCACGAATACGAGACCCAGCAACACCAACTGAGTGACAATGAAGTAGGCACCCAGGTATCCGCCCTCCAGATCCAGTTCGGGGTCGAGGTACGAGTGCGCCAACCGAGCGACGTGGGTCCAGACCGCATAGCTCGCGAGACGCCCAAACAAAAATGGCACCCCGATGAGCCATAGTCGCAATCGGGTCAGCCCATACGCAATGAAAAGGTAGTTTGATGGAAATGGACTGAATGCATAAAGCAGCAGAACACCCACCGTCACCGCCTTCCTTTTCTCAAGCCAGGTCTTCACCACGTCGATATTTTCCCGGCCCGCCTCGCCCATCAGATGTCCGCGCACTAGCCATCCAGAGCATCGCGCGAGAATCAGGCGTCCCATCGTCGCAGCACTTGCTGCAACCACGGCGAGCAGGAAGACGTTCTGTTCCGGCTGCCTGAAGCCAATCCAGGACATCGCCATCCAGGTAGGAGGCGCAAAGGCTGGAATGAGGTTGAGCACCAGAACGGCCATGAAGAGCACTGCCATCGTCATCACAGGAAGACCCTCCAGGTTTCGGTTTTGTGCGTGCGAAACGTCCGTATCACAGGCTGAGCAGCGCAATCAACCCAAACAGCGCTGCCAGGGCGGGAACGGTCATCAGGAGCAGTAGCGCTGCCCCGGTTACGCCCAGAACAATCCAGAGATAGTGATTGTGCTGCAGCGCGAGGGCACGTTTGCCTGCATGCTGCAGCATACGGATCACAAAGATCAACGCCACATTGCCCAGCACGAGTGACACGAAGGCGACTGTGCGCGCAAACGGAATTGGATAGCCGTGGCCCAGGAGACCCGCGTAAAGACCCATCACGATCAGGGCGATCAGCGAGCCCGCCAGGACGCCCTGGGCCAGCGTCCGGTTCGATAGTAGCCGCGTGCCCGTGCGGCGCGGCGGCATGCGCATCAGGTCCTCACGCGCGGGTTCGTTCTCGAATACAACCGAGCAGACCGGGTTGATGATCAGTTCAAGAAACACAATATGAATCGGGCCGAGTATCGGCGGCCACCCGACCAGTACCGGAATCATTGTGGCCGCAATCATGGGAATATGGACCGCCACCGTATAGCTGATCGCCTGCACGAGATTGGCGTAGATACGCCTCCCAAGCCGGATAGCCGACACGATCGGCGCGAAGTCGTCACGTAGCAAAACCAGCGAAGCGACCTCGCGCGCAACTTCGGCGCCTCGCAAGCCCATCGCAATGCCGATGTGAGCCGCCTTTAGCGCGGGGGCGTCGTTGACACCGTCGCCGGTCATCGCGACCACCTGGCCGCTTTCCCTGAACGCGTTGACAATCCGCAATTTCTGCTCTGGCTTGACGCGGGCAAACGTATCGATGTCCGATATGGCATGCCGAAGCTGCGCGTCGCTCATGGACGCCACTTCCTGACCGGTCGCGATATGCGTGCCATTGATGCCGACTTCGGTCGCGATCGCCCGTGCCGTCGACGGATAATCGCCTGTGATCATCACCACGCGAACGCCCGCTGCATGGCACTCGGCGATAGCGCCCGCAACCTCCGGCCGCACAGGATCGAGTAGCCCGACCAGCCCGACAAATGAGAATTCAAAGTCATGCTGTTTTTCTGGCCAGTCGGGATGATCATGTCGTGCCTTGGCCACCCCAAGCACCCGCAACCCGCCCGACGCCATCTGCGCAGCGTGATCAAGGATGGTCTGCGTTTCCCGCTCGCCCAGTCGACACAGGGAGCAGACGGCTTCCGGCGCGCCCTTGCACGCCACGGTACCGTGGTCGCCGCCTGGCGTGTGCCATGCGTGGGACATTGCCGGCAATTCCGGGGTCAGCGCGTACTCGTGCACCAGTGACCAGTCCTCGTGAAGGCGTCCGGTGCCGGCCAGTCCCGAATGGCCCGTTTCATGAAATGCCCGCTCCATTGGATCGACCGGTTCAATTTCGCTGGCGAGCACCAGATATTCGATGAGCTCGTGATACGCCCCGTCGATATGCTGCGTCGCCTGATCGATGACCTGCTGCCTTCCTTGCACCCATAGCACCTGCACCGACATGCGGTTCTGTGTCAACGTCCCCGTCTTATCGACGCAAAGCACCGATGTCTGGCCGAGTGTCTCGATCGCACTCATCCGGCGCGTCAGCACGCCTTCATTGGCAATGCGGCGAGCCCCCAGGGCCATGAACACAGTCAATATCACCGGAATCTCTTCCGGAAGAATTCCCATGGCCAGCGTAATCCCTGCGAGCACGGCCGGAAGCCATTCGCCAGATCGCCAGCGGTAGGCGACGACGAGCAGCAGACAGAGCGCGATCGCAGCCATTGCAAACCAGTTGACGAAGGATCTCGTCTCCAGTTGCAGCGGTGAGCGCGCTTCAGCGATGCTCGTCAGCGACTTGCCGATGCGCCCGAGCGTCGTATTCGGCCCCGTCGCCGTCACGATCATCCGTCCCTGCCCCTGCACCACCATCGAGCCGAAAAAGAGCTCGGTGCGAGCCTCCTCGTCCGGACGTGCATCCGGCCTCGCCACAGCCTTGTTCACTGAAACCGACTCGCCTGTCAGTAGCGACTCGTCCACGCTGAGCTCGTGAGCCTCCGTCACGCTGCCATCGGCGGGCACGCGAGCGCCTTCGTCGACGAACACGATGTCGCCGGGCACGAGATCAGCGGCCGAAACGAATTGTCGTTGCCCGTCTCGAAGTACCTGTGCGCGGGGTGCAGACAGTTCGCGAAGGGAGTCGAGGACCCGCGCGGTGCGATGGCTCTGAAAAACCGTGAGAAAGACAATGCCTGCCACGAAGGCGAGAAGCGTGAGCGCCTCCGTCACGTCGCCGAGCAGCAGGTAGATACCGCTCGCCGCGAGCAGCAAGAGAAACATGGGTTCACTGAGCACCTCGCGCAGCGTTCGCCACCAGGTACGCCGTGCCGTCGAATCGACCACATTACGTCCGAAGCGGGATCGTAATACCTCTACCCGAGCGCTCGATAGCCCGCTCTCGCTGTCAGCCTGTCCCTCTGGAAAGCCCGGTTCGGCGGGACCAGAGGCCAGGTCCGGGATGGGCTCGATAGAATTGATCTGCATTTCCGGGGCACTCAGTGCGCGCATCGCGCGAGGCGGCTATTCGCTCATGGGACTTACTGATCGGCACAGCTCTTACACCGGAGGAGGGCGTTTCTGGACATGGCTATCCTCGATATGCAAACTCGCCCGCGACACAGCGAACGAAGCTGTGGTCGGTCAGAGCTTTGCGAGGAATATTTCATCTCACCGAAGGGCACCCTATTCCGGCCACGTATCAGATTTCACAATGGCGCCATGAGAACAGTCAGGTGTTGACCTGGGTCAAGCACCTGGCTACCGGCTGAAATAGGCTGAAGTCAGCAAACTCCTTGTTTCAGCTGCATTGCCCCGCAACAGTTCCGGACTGCGGATTATCAGGAGGTGATGATGATCAACCTTTCTCCAGGACGGGCGAGCATCCTCGGCGCACTCCTGATGGTGTCGTCTTTCGGGCTTGCGGCGGGAGAGTTGGCGTCGTTCGAAACCCACACTCAACGGTACGGTTCACATGTCGCCATCTCGGCTTACGACGATCCCATCGTGAAGGGCATAACCTGCTACGTGTCGAAGTCCCACGCAGATGGCGCATTGGGAAGCGGTCGCATATCCGGGGGGAGCGACCTGACGGCATCGTGCCAGCAGACGGGCAACATCACTGTTACCCAGGCTGTACCCAGACAGGCGCAGGTGTTCACGGCCGAGGTGGATGCGAGCTTCGACTCGCTCCACATCATCCGCGTACTGGACATGGAACGCAATTCACTTGTTTACTTCACTTACTCAGAAGACGCCACTGCTGGAGATTTACCAGGCCGCCTGTATGTGATCCGGTTGCCCGCGGGTCTCAAGCTGCCGGTAAGATGAATGCACTCGAAGCAATTCAGTCATCCGCTTTCGTGCAGACCCTACTGGGGCGAGGCAGGAGGCCCCATCCAGTACTGCTGTTGCCACATCATGTTGTTCATCATTTCCTGTTGCATCTGCAGGTACTGGTCGGTCATATACTGCCGCTGCCGCAGTTGCTCTGGAGTGAGACGGGAGTAGTACCCTCCCATGTGCCCCCAACCGCCACCCATCATCCCCGGCCCCATCATCCCGGGACCCCTTCCGTCATAACCCATCATCCCAGGCTCCCACATGCCTCGCATCGTGGTCATTGCACTTTGCATCGTGGCCCAGTGTTGCTGCAGAAGCTTCTGGCGTTCCTGCGGATCCTGTGTCTGACGAATCTGGTTCATTTGCGCCTGCATGGTTTTCATCTGTTCCCGGAACTGGGCCAGACTCTTATCGAACGCTGCCGTATCTGGGCTTTGGGTCTTGGACGCGCTTTGCGGCGTAGCTGTGTCCTTGGAGGCAGCAAGCAGCATTGGCGAAGTGAGCGCGGTGCAAATTGCTATCGCAAACACGAGGTCTTTCATGGAGGTCTCCGCAGGTATGGCGGTGACAGCTATCAGGAAGCTGTCTTCCCGGTCAACACTACGCGTCGGTCAGCACCACTCCTTGACGCGCGTCAAAAAACTCTCGCACTGCGATTAGGGATTGCACTGCAGCGAGGATATAACGTTAAGAATCCGGTAAGGAAGGCCGCCCAAGATGGTCGATATCTACCGGAGAATCTCGTGAGCACATCGCTTCTTTCGTTGCGGGGTTTGCGCGGCGCACTACTGCTGGTTCCGACCGTTACTGCAATGGCCACGGCCAATGCCGGCACGCCTTCGGAGCTTCTTGGCTCGTACCGCGCGCAGTCGGACAGTGCGCAACCCGTCCCCTCACGCGGGCGACAGTTCTTTAACGCTTCGCATGGTCACGAGTGGACTTGCGCTTCGTGCCATGGCGCAGTGCCCACACAGACGGGCAAGCACGTCGCCACGGGCAAGGCAATCGCTCCTCTTGCTCCTGCGTTCAACCCGGAGCGATTTACCGACGCAGCGAAGACCGAGAAATGGTTTCGTCGCAATTGCAACGACGTCGTCGGACGGGAGTGCAGTGCAGCTGAGAAGGCGGATCTCCTGGCGTGGCTGTTGACGCTCAAGCCGTAGGCGAGAACTCTCGATGAGCGAAAGCTCTTCCCCACAGGACCGCTTCCCATGCCATTTGATCTTGTGCCCCGTTCTGCAGCAGTTTGCATTGCCGCGTTTCTGACCTCGCTTGCGGCTTCGATCGCAGCGGCCGAAGCCGATGAGACGCGCGCCCAAATCAGCCTGCTGCCGAAGTATCGGCAGGAATGCGCCGCGTGCCATATAGCCTATCCCCCGGGCATGCTCCCCGCCGCATCGTGGCAGCGCATCCTGGGCAACCTGTCGCATCATTTTGGCACCGATGCCTCGCTCGACGCCGACTCCGTCGGGCAGATCTCGACATGGCTTTCAGCCAATTCGTCAGGCGAAGCAGGCGCGCGCCCTGCGCCGCCCGAGGATCGCATTACCCGCTCGACGTGGTTCCGGCAGGAGCACGCAGAGATGCCTGCCTCTGTATGGAAACGCCCAATGATCAGGAGCGCGTCAAATTGCGCCGCGTGCCATACCCGTGCCGACCAAGGAAACTTCAGTGAACACTTCATCCGCATACCGCAATAAGGGCGACGCAGACGGCGACGCAGACCGTCGCATCCTCGTCTGGGACGCACCCGTACGCCTGTTTCACTGGCTGTTCGCGGCCTGCTTTGCCGGTGCGTGGCTGACCGCGGAAAGCGAGCATTGGCGACTCGTCCATGTCACGCTAGGCTACACGGCAGGTGGTCTCGTGATCTTTCGGCTCGCGTGGGGACTGGTCGGAACGAAGTACGCGCGGTTCTCCAGCTTCGTTCGCGGACCCGCACGCGTGTGGCGTTATCTCCTTGGCATTCTGCGCGGCCACCCGCAACGTCATGTGGGTCACAACCCGGCCGGCGCCATCGTCATCGTCGCCATGCTTGCCTTGGCGTGCGCCTTGACCATCACCGGTTGGGCGACCTATAACGATGCCGGCGGGGCGTGGCTGGGTGAACTGCACGAGGGTGTGGCCAATCTGATGCTGGCGCTGGTCGGTGTACACATAGCGGGGGTCGTCGTGAGCAGTTGGGTCCATCGGGAAAACCTGATCGGCGCAATGGTCAACGGACACAAGGCCGGACAACCTGACGAAGGCGTCCGGCGTGCATGGCGAAGCGTCGCTGCGCTGATGCTGGTCATTGTGCTCGGATTCTGGTGGTGGCAATGGCAGGGAGCACCTGCCCCTACGCTGTCCCGAAGCGATGCAGCTGCCGCGCAGCAAACCGGTCACGACGGCGACGACTGACAATACTCATGGGTAAAGCACAGAATGCGCATCCTGCTCGTCGAAGATGATCCGCTGCTTGGCGACGGCATTCGCGCGGGCCTACGGCAGGCAGGGTTCCAGGTTGACTGGGTACGCGACGGCAGCGCTGCCGAGACTGAACTGCGCACCCGGTCCTACGCGGCAGCCGTCCTCGATCTCGGGCTGCCACGCAAGGATGGTATCGAAGTGCTATCGTCAGTGCGTCGCGCGGGCGTGAGCGTGCCTGTACTCGTGCTGACTGCGCGCGACACCATTTCCGACCGTGTCCGTGGACTGGACATCGGCGCTGACGACTATGTCGTCAAGCCCGTCGACCTGCAGGAACTGGCAGCCCGACTGCGGGCGCTGGTGCGTCGCGCACACGGTCAGTCGCAGGAAGCACTGCAGGTGCAAAACATTACGCTCGAACCCGCGGCACGATGCGTCTATCGGCATGAGGAGTCAATTACTCTCTCCGCACGCGAATTCGACCTGTTGCAGATCCTGATGCTGAACGCGGGCCGTGTGCTGTCCCGTGAGCAACTGGAGCAGGCCGTATATGGCTGGGGACAGGAAGTGGAAAGCAACGCGGTGGAAGTGCACATCCATCGCCTGCGTACCAAGCTCGGCAGCGAGCTGATCAGGACGGTTCGTGGCGTCGGCTATGTACTGATGCGAGAGGGTTCCGCCACGTGATGATCCTGCCGCGCTCACTGCAGGGCCGTCTGCTGGTCCTCGTGATCGGGGGCGTGGTCGGCGTCTGGCTGATTACCGCACTGTTCATCTGGCGCGACGCCCGCGGCGAGCTCGACGAACTGCTCGACAGTCATCTCGCTCAGGCAGCGGCGCTGCTGGTCGTCCAGCAGACGCAATCAATCGACGACGATGACGCGATCGATTTACGCGTACCGCACCCGTACGCGCCCAAAGTTGCCTTCCAGATCTTTCACGAAGGGCAGGCTGTAGTGCGTTCCGCCAACGCGCCGACGGAGCCCATGATTCCCATTGATCGTGAGATCGGCCAGGGCTTCGCAACCGTGAAAATAAAGGGTGAAGCGTGGCGCGTGTTTTCCGTGCATGGCCCGAGGGAGGATGCGCGCGTATACGTCGGCGAGCGTATCGATTCGCGCACCTCGATACTGCTGGCTGTGTTGCGCGGCATGCTGTGGCCTATGGCAGTGGCCCTGCCGCTTTTTGCGCTTGCCACCTGGTGGGCAGTGCGCGAAGGCGTCGCACCGCTCAAGCGGCTGGGCCGTACGATTGCCCTGCGTGGTCCGGATGATCTTGCGCCTGTCGTTATGACGCAAACGCCCGCTGAAATGTCTCCGGTGCTCGACGCACTCAATCAGCTCTTCGAGCGCATTCATACAGTATGGGAAACGGAGCGCCGATTTACTGCGGATGCAGCCCATGAGTTGCGCACGCCAATCGCGGCGATTCGAACACAGGCCCAGGTCGCGCTGGCCGAAACGGATGACGCGCTTCGCCAGCACGCGTTGCGCGCTACGCTGGAAGGGTGTGACCGTGCCACGCGTCTCGTGAACCAGTTGCTGGTGCTTTCACGGCTGGAGTCCGGGGCAACTCTCGAACTCACGAAGGTTGATCTGAGCGCGCTTGCGCAACGGGTGGTCGCGGAACTGGCGCCAACGGCGATTACGAAGCGACAGTCGCTGGAATTCAACGGTGCAAGGCCCTGCTACGTCACAGGCAACGAAATGTTGCTCGCGGCTCTCGTGCGCAATCTCGTGGACAATGCTATCCGCTACAGCCCGCCAGGCGCAACGGTCCTGATCAAAACAGAGACAGACAACGACAAAGCAGTCCTGTCGGTCGAGGACAGCGGCCCTGGGATCGCAGATGCGGATCGCCCACGACTGGGTGAGCGCTTCTTCCGTGTGTCAGGTACCGCCGAAAGCGGCAGTGGGCTTGGCTGGTCGATCGTGCAACGAATCGTCGACCTTCACGCAGCGACCGTCAACGTGCGTCGTTCGAAGACCCTCGGGGGTCTGGAGGTCGAGGTCTGGTGGCATGCAGGCAGTGCTTGATCTGAATCAAGGCAGCGTCCGCACCAGCCGCGACCATATCGTTGGGCAGCCCTGGATAGAGGATATCCATATCCACACTGGACATCTGCGTGTCGATGTTTTGCGGCGCATCGTCTTCCTTCTGCACGACCAGAAATAGCGCACTGCACCGACGCCAGCCGAAGAAAAGCCCGCGATGTCGGCGGGCTTTTTTTTGTTGCCGGGTGTCGCGAGAATCGCGTCAGGCCGCTTCGGCAACCTGAGCCGCTGTACGTGGCTTGTCGAGTAACGCCAGCGCTTGCTGGAGCTTGTCGTCGCGCGCCTTCAGATAGCGTTGCGTCATCCGCCTACGGTAACGCCACGATCAGCGAAATGCGCGGGCTGTCGCCGAAAAAACCGACCGGCGAATATAGAGAATTGCAGTAGTCGATACCTTCGTCGGTAATGGTCAGATCGCCGTGGACGCCTATAGCTGGGTTGGGCTGGCAGTATCGACGATGCTTGTGCACGAAAGCTGGCGATACATGGCAGAGGGCTTGCAAACGTCGGCTTAATGTTTTCGCAGCGCACGCTCGCGCACGTTGGGTCGAGCGGCTGCAGTGGGTCGAGATGGAATGGACACCGCCCTCCCTCCGGGGAGGAGGGCGTGAGTTCGCTGATGCAGGACGCTGCCGTCGGGTTTCTCGATGCCCGCCATGGTCAGCAATTCGCCACATCCGGCTGCGGGTCGCGATTTGAGGTCTGCTTCTTGCTGTTCATTCTGCAAGGTCGGGAATCGCCCGGTTTCGAGGCGAACAGGGAGACAGGGTCATGAGGGCCGGGTCAGGGCGGCAAACATCATCTGCGCCACGCGCGGTCTACTACGCCCTGGCTTCGAATGTCGCTGTAGCCGCATGCAAATTCGCCGTCGCGTTCTATACCAACTCGGGGTCCGCACTCGCCGAAGCCGTCCACTCCAGTGCGGACTGCCTGAACCAGCTTGCCCTGTTCGTCGGCCATCGCGCGGCGCGCGCCCAGCCCGACGAGCAACATCCACTCGGGTTCGGTCGCGAGACCTATGTCTATGCAATGCTGGTGGCGATGCAGCTTTTCATCTTCGGCGGTGTTGCGTCGATCGTGATAGGCGGTTTTCGAGCAATCCATCACTCTCGGCTTGAACGTCCTCTGCTCGCGATTGGCGTATTGTGCGTGTCCGGCGTGATCGAGGCACTCGCTCTCAGAGCCTCCATTCGCACGATCGAGCCCCGGCATCGCGCCAGGGGGCTGTTGAGCTGGTTCAGGGAAAGCGGCCGGCCTTCCGTGATGCTCGCGGTCAGCGAGGATGTCGCCGCGGTAACGGGAGTGCTCGTCTCCCTGATCGCAATCGGCGCTACCGTTCTCACCGGCAATCCGCTTTGCGACGCGCTCGGCAGTGTCGGCGTCGGCATTGTGCTGATGGCCACGGCTCTGTTCTCGATGCGCGAGATCAAATCGCTTCTCGTCGGTGAATCGGCGCACCAGCGCATACGCAATGAAATGCGCGCGTGGCTGAGCGAGCGCAACGAAGTTCGCCGCATCGTCAGTCTGATCGCATTGAAATGGTCGGAGGACCTGGTGATTGCGATTCAGGCTGAACTCGAACCACACGACAGTGCAAGCGATATGGTGCGCACGATCGACCGAATCGAGAACGACCTGAAGGCGCGTTTTCCAGCCGCACGATGGATATTCTTCGAGCCCGAACTGCGAGAACATGGCCGCGCCCCGCTCTAGCAATGATGCGCAGCGCCGGCGATACGTGGCGTGCCGCTTGCTTCGTTCACAGACGCAGGCGAGATTGGGGGGTGGTTTTCCCCCAATGGGGGCCGCAGATGGACGATCGAGCTTCGGAGTCGTGCCATCTGCAAGATCGCGAACAGGCAATGAGACTGAGCTTGGAAGAGTCGGCATCCCGCTTGCGGCACCGGGCGGGATACGAATGAGGATGACAATGGATAGCGTGCAGTGCGAGTACGGCGATTGCGTGGTGCTGATCCGCGCACTGCGCAACTGGATTGACCGCTACTGCCCCGCCGACTATACGCGGGTCAAGGCCGAGATCAGGCAACTCATCGACATGGTGGAACGGGCCGGACCGCGCGACGCGATGTTTCACGGTCGTCTCGATGCGGCCCGCTCGCTGATCGTGCTCGGCCGACTGTCGGACGCGCTGGACTGTGTCGATACGCTACTGCGGGTCGTGCAACAAACTGAGCGCAGCCCAACGCGTCGGCCGATTACCGCCCGCGGCTGGCGCCCGTAGAACACGCTAAGGCTTGACGAATCTCAGCGTCATGCGATCCGATTCACCGATTGCGGCGTAGCGCGAGCGGTCGACGTCACCGCCCGCGTAGCCCGGCGGCAGCGACCATACGCCATGCGGATAATCTTTCGTATCTCGCGCGTTCGCGTTGATTTCGCTGCGTTGCGCGAGCACGAAGCCGGCCGCCTGTGCCCGGTCAATCACGAAAGCTTCAGTCACGTATCCGGTTTCGATCATCTGCTGTACCGTCGAGCCGGGCCGGGCGCGATGTTCTTCCACACCAAGTTCGCCCCCGTGCTTCAGCGCGTCATGGAACGCACGCAGATTGGCATCGAGCTGCCCATCCTTGATCCAGTTGTGAATGTTGCGAAAAGTAAGCACGCGATCGAACCGCTCGTGTGCATCGAAGCCGAAAAACTGGCCCGCGTGCAATGTGCCGACCACGACGTTCCCGTAGATTGCGGGGGCGCCCGCGAGCTTACGCAAATACTCTGCATCGATTGACCGGTCTTCCGAGGCCAGGTCCGCGGACGTGCTCAGATATTGCGCTTCGTACAGGTGACCCGCGTCGTGCAGGTAGGGCGCCAGAATGTCCGTGTACCACCCGCCGCCCGGCGCGATCTCCAGCACGGTTTGCGTCGGACTCAGATCGAAGAAGCGCAAGGTCTGCGCCGGGTGACGATAGACGTCGCGCGCCCGGGCGGTCTGACTGCGTTGCGGATTGGCGACCGCCTGGTCGAGCGCCTTCGCCTCGGAAGCTTGCGAAGGCGTGACATGACCGCTCGGCTGTGAGGAGGAAACGCATCCGGCCATGATCGTCGCGATCACCGTCATCGCGAAACGGACAGCACGACGCTTCGAATATTCCACCAGGGTCGAGCGCACGAGAATCGGCTTCATAGGCACCACGCGGAGTTGACATGGCACACACGATACCCGCTCCTTCGAAGTTCGTGTTTGCCGCACTGCTGGCCGGTGCATCGATGTCCGCGCATGCCGTCGTGCCGGGAAGGATCCCAGTCCTCGAGCCCGCGTGTCAGGGAGCGGGCGGAGCCTTGCAGGTGTCTTCTATTGCCGTCAGCGTATCGAACGTGAGGTCCAGGTCCTGTTTGAAAGTATCGAGCACCTTTCGTTCGCGGGTGGGACGCGTTCATTTCATTCTCACGCAATGACTTAGACCGGAAAACCTACCGGGATCAGATAGACGACGGTCTGGCCGTGAGGCAGGCCGAGCTTGCGCGCCGCCGGAGTTCCGTCGACGGCGCCCACGGGCACCGCGACGAGCCCAAGCGTGACGACCTGGAGCAGCATGTTCTGGGTCGCGTGCCCGACCTCGAGATCGGCATACAGATTCGCTCTCCCGCCATACCTCGCGCTCAGCCGACTGGGGTCGGCGGCCACCACGAGCAAGGCCGGGGCCGCCTCGACGGACGCCTGGTTGACCGCCAGTGCTCTCAGCTCGGGGCGCAGGTCGTGAATCGCCCGCGTCTCGGCCCGGTGGCCATCAGGCAGATAGTGCATCACCTCCGTGGGGGTCACCATGTAAAGTTCGAGCGCGTACAAAGCGCCGGCCGCCGGAGCCGCGCGCTTGCCGTCCGAGCTGGTGATGCCCTGCCCGGCCCACAGCAGTTGGCCAATGGCCTCGACCGGCAGCGGCTTTGGCGCGAATCTGCGCACGGACCTGCGCTTCTCGACGGCTTCTTCGAGGGACATCGTGCCTTTGAGGTTGGGCTTGGGCAGATCGATCTGACCGGTGAATTTCGCCTGGCTTGCCTGCGCCAGGCCAGTAGAACCCTCGGCGAGCGCGCCTGCGGCCAGCGCAACCAACAGTTCACGGCGTTTCAACGGCACCTCCATCAGCAAAAAAGCAGGCTGGCAGGCAGAGCCTGCAGCCTGCGCCAATCTCAGTGCTGCACATTTGCAGCCTCGTCTTTTGCGGGGCGGTCCGTCGAGCGGCAACGGCGCAGTCGACCACTCGCGCGGAGCAAACACGAACACGGCTAAGCGACGGAACCCACGACCGGTGTGCGCCGCACTTCCGACAGGTATCAAGAAAGTGGCTCATGCGCGTCCTGCCTCTATCAGATCAGGCCGGTGCAAGCTCAAAGCGATGCCCGGCATCGCAAGCACCTGAACGCCATCTGGCATAGTGACAGGTACGGTGTCTGCCTCAATCGGACTTTGGTCCTACAATCGCCGCCCGCGGGTGGTGTAGGGTTGTAACGCGCAATCGACAGGAGAGCAATCATGTGCCGCTGGCTCGCTTATACCGGCAATCCGCTTCAGCTCGAAACCGTGCTGTTCAACGCCCGGCATTCACTGATCGATCAGAGCATGCATTCCCGGCTCGGCGCCACCACCACCAATGGCGACGGATTCGGGATCGGTTGGTATGGACATCCCACTGACATTCCGTTTCGCTACCGCTGCATCCAGCCCGCGTGGAGCGACCGCAATCTACGCGAGGCCGCGCGGGCAATCCACTCGCCGCTGTTCGTCGCGCACGTGCGCGCGGCGACCGACACGCCGTCGCAGGAAACCAACTGTCATCCGTTCCGCCACGGCCGCTGGCTGTTCGCGCACAACGGCCTGGTGCGCAACTATCCGGCGGTGCGCCGCGACCTGATGGTGAAGATCGACGCCGACCTGTTCCCGTCCATCGAAGGCTCGACCGATTCCGAGGTGCTGTTTTTTCTCGCGCTGACCTTCGGGCTGGAGCTCGCACCCGTCACCGCGCTCGAACGGATGGTCGGATTCGTCGAAGCCACCGGCCGCCGGCATGGCGTGGATGAACCGCTGAACATGACCGTGTGCGCGACCGACGGCGAGCAGATCATCGCGGTCCGCTATTCGAGCGAAGGACAGTCGCGCTCGCTGTTTCACAGCACGTCGTTCCGTCATCTGCGCGAGTTGTATCCCGACGACGAGCGCATCAAGACGGCCGGCGAGAACGCGTTCCTCGTGTTGTCCGAGCCGCTCGCGGACTTGCCGGGCTTTTGGGAGGAAATTCCCGAGAGCACGGCGGTGGTCGCACGCGGCGGCGAGATTGGGCAGTATGCGTTCAAGCCGCGACTGGACTGAGCCGCGCATGGACTGAGCCGCGCCAAGCCAATCGTGCTCGAAGACTTGCCTTACGCGATCGACGAGATCCAGTTGCGGACGAAGCCTCTTGCGCACCATGCGTGACGGTGTCCGCCGGCACGGCCCAATGTTCGTTACTCCAGTTTAGAAACCCGCATTTCCGCGCACTTTCAGCGGAGGCGCCTTGCGCATCTTCGCCGGTGCGCTCGTCGAGCGCGTCCATGATGTGCAGCCGATTCCTATGCCCGCCTCCCGAAGCCGCGCAACGCCGGCACGAACGCCCGGGCCCGCGATTTGCTCAATGTTGCCGCGAGGTGACATATAGATGAACGACGAAAAATTGATCGAGCCGGAATCCGCCGTACGCGATTCCGTGGAGCGATCCTGGATCAGACGCCTGGGCCCTGGCCTGATCACGGGCGCCGCGGACGACGATCCGTCAGGAATCGGCACCTATTCGCAGGCCGGCGCGCAGTTCGGATTCAACCTTCTGTGGGTGATCCTGATCACGTATCCATTGATGAGTGCAATACAACTGGTGAGCGCGCAGATTGGCCGGGTAACCGGCAAGGGCCTCGCGTCCAACATACGCGCGCATTATCCGGCATGGCTGCTGTACGGCGCGGTCGCCCTGCTCGTCGTGGCGAACGTGATCAACATCGCCGCCGATCTGTCGGCGATGGGCGCCGCGGCCGGATTGCTGCTGCCAGGTCCGCAGCACCTTTATGTCGTCGGCCTCGGGACGCTCTGCGTCGTTCTGCAGATTTTTGTCCCCTACGACAGTTATGCGCGCGTTCTGAAGTGGACCGCCCTCTCGCTTCTCGCGTATGTCGCGGTCGCATTCATCGTTCCGATCCCCTGGGGTGAAGTCGCGCGCGCCATTGTGTTGCCGCGCATGTCGCTGACGTCGGACTATCTGACCATGGTCGTCGCGGTGCTGGGCACGACGATCAGTCCGTACCTGTTCTTCTGGCAGGCGTCGCAGGAAGTCGAAGAAATGCGCTCGGCACCGGAACAGGCGCCGTTGCGCCGCGTACCGCACCAGGCGCCCGCGCAGTTGCGAAGAATCCGTTTCGATACGTGGGTTGGCATGGGGGTGTCCAACTTCGTTGCATTCTTCATCATGTTGACGGCGGCGGCTACGCTGCATCTGCATCACATCGACGTGAAAACCTCGGCCGATGCCGCGCGCGCGCTCGAACCGTTTGCCGGGCGCTTCGCTTACGTCCTGTTTGCGCTCGGCATCATCGGAACCGGCCTGCTCGCGCTGCCGGTCCTCGCCGGCTCGGCCGCCTACGCCGCCGCGGGCAGCTTTCGCTGGCGCAGCAGTCTCGCATTGCATCTGACACTCGCGCGTGAATTCTATGCGGTGATCGCACTGGCCATCCTGGGCGGTGTGGCCATCACCTTCATGCATTTCGACCCGATCCGCGCGCTGTACTGGAGCGCGGTGATCAATGGCGTTACCGCGGTGCCGATCATGGTCATCATGATGCTGATGGCGCGAAGCCGGCGGGTCATGGGACAGTTCGCCGTCAAGGGCGTGCTGGCCTGGGGAGGATGGCTCGCAACGCTCGCGATGGCGCTGGCGGCTGTGGGCGTGTTCGTGCCGTCGTAACAGACGCGTGCCACCGCGAACCCGGCTTTTGCACGGAACAGCGGTGCGCCGCAATTCGGGCCGCACGGGCCGCGTAACGGCAAGCGGATCTGAACTTCCCCGTTTCAGGTTCGTCTGAACGGTGCATCCGGCCGGCGCCAGCGCCGTCACATGCTGACGGTTTGCCGACAACAGCGTGGCCGCTCCCGTTCGCCGATCAAGGAGGATGGCAAATGCCGAAAAAGCGTTCAGATGAATCGTCAGCCGCACGCGGCAACCGCAGCGACAGGATTCTCGCCGCGCCCGTTTTCTCGCAGCCACAACCCACGCCGGACCCGCAAACTTTCGTGGTCAGGCACGCATCCGATGCCGCAGCCTACAAGGTCATTGACGAACTGAACCGCGAGCACAAGCTGAAGGCGCTGCCGTTTCCGCCACCGCGCGGCGGCACCGAGCCCCGGCTGACGTTTGCGGCGGTGGTGGACAACAACCAGAAGCTCCTCGATACGATCAGCGCGAACGGACAGATCGTCTTTCACGCCACCGGCGATTGCGGCAGTACGAAAGGTCCGGCCACCCAGAATGAAGTTTCGGACAAGATGGTCAGCGACTTCGACGAAGCCGATCCCGCCGAGGTGCCGCAATTCAACTTCCTGCTGGGCGACATCGTCTACAGCTTTGGCGAAGCGCAGTACTACTACGATCAGTTCTATGATCCATACCGCAACTATCATGCGCCGATTCTCGCCGCTGCCGGCAGCCACGACGGAATGGTTTCGCCGTTGCAGCATGAGAAGAGCCTGCAGGCGTTTCTGAGGAACTTCTGCTCCGAGTGCTTCCAGGTCTCTCCCGATGCGGGCAATCTTTCACGGACGGCGCAAATTCAGCCAGGCGTTTTCTTCACGTTCGAGGCACCGTTCGTGCACATCATTGCGTTGTACAGCAATACGCTCGAGGACCCAGGCGTGATCGCGGACCGTCACATCGGCAACAGCCAGTTGAAGTTCCTGAAAGCGGCGTTATTGCGGGTGAAGAAAGAGAACTATCGAGGCGCCCTGCTTTTCGCGCATCACCGTCCGCCCTATGTGGCGCGCGGCAGTCATGGCTGGAGCGTCGAAATGCAACAGCAGATCGATACTGTTTGCAATTAGGTCGGTATCTGGCCGCATGCCGACCTCGCGGGACACGCGCACAACTATCAGCGCTTTACGCGAACCCGTTCCGATGGCACCCATATTCCTTACATCGTTTGCGGCAACGGCGGTCATGCGGTGCAGCCACTCACCACCAATGGACAGCCGCCCCTTCGCGCGCCGCAGCTGATCCAGGCTGCGTCGAAAGACACGGATGCCGTGGTCCTCGAAAGCTACGACGACCGCCACTTCGGCTATTTACGGCTCGTCGCCAACGCGAGGCAACTGCGTATCGAATACCATCCCGCGGTTGACGGACCCAACACGAAAACCCCCGACGATCAGGTAACCATCGATCTGGCCACCCGGCAGGTCGCTCACTACGTGGCTCGCGACTCGGGAATACCCGCTCTTGCGGAGCGCATTCGTCAGTTCGCGCAGGTCAAGCCCCACCAAGGCTGATAGGCGCGCAATCCGCCCCCGATCTCATGCGAACCGCGGTTCCCGCGCGTTTCCCCGCACTAAAGATTTGTGACTTCCTACCGTAATAATAAAAGTGAGGCGGCTCGCAGCGTTCGAGCCGTCGCTCAACCCGGTAGTCGGAGAACAGCGTGAGATTCAAAGCGGCTTCGTGCCCTAAAGAAACCAACCCGATTGAGTCCCGGTTCGATAGCGACGCACATGCCAATGGCTGGTCAGCCCGCAACCGGCAGTTTCTTTGCTATTTCCTGTCGCGTTACGGTCAACGCAGGACCATACCGTTGTCGAGTCTCTGCATTGCCGTCGTTGCCGGCGTTGGCATCGGTGCTCTTGTGCATCAAGCGGCCGGTGAAGCGGCGATTACCCTACGTGTCGCATTGTCGATGGTATCGGGCGTCGCCGGTCTCGCGATCGTTCGTCGCAAACTCGGCCTGGATTACGCGCGGCAAAGCGCCGCCACCGCACTGGCGAGCGGGCTTCTGCACGCGAATCGCGACTGCCTGAAGTTGCTCGCCACCGACGGAAAAATTCTGCGGGTGTCGGAGCATGGCGCGATGTTGATGGAAGCGGAGTCACCGGAGCAACTGTCCGGCGCGGACTGGCTCGCTTTCTGGAGCGGCGAGGACCGCGCGGCCGCCGAGAAGGCTTTGGCGGGCGGCGTTTCCGGTAAGAGCACATCGTTCACTGGAAGCTGCGCGACGACGAGGGGGCGTACCAGGTGGTGGAACTCCACGCTCACGCCAGTGATGGGCGACGACGGTGCGGTGAGCGCGCTGCTTTGTGCTTCCGAGGACGTCACCCAGCAATCCGAGCTGTTGAAGACACTGCGCGAACGCGATGAATTGATGCATGAGATGGAGTTGCATGTCCGGCTCGTGTTCTATTCGTATAGCTCGCATTTTGAACACTGTCATCATGTCAGCGCAGGTGTCGAAAGCGTGTTCGGCATTACGCCTCAAGAGCTTGGCAACAGGCCTTCCGCGTGGCTCGATCTCGTGGTGCCGGACGATCTGGAGCCATTGCTCGCCGAGATGAATCGCGTCGCGTCCGAGGTGGCGGAAGGTCGCTTCGAATACCGCATCCGCCGTCCGGATGGTTGCCTGCGCTGGATCAGAAGCACAGCCTATCCCGTGTGCGACGGCTCCGCGAACGTGGTGCGCATCGTCGGTGTCAGCGAAGACATCACGCTCGAACAGGAACGCCTCGCGGCGCTCGACCATCTGGCCTACACCGATGGCCTGACAGGTTTGGCTAATCGGGGCGCGCTGATCCGCCAGATGAAGACGCTTTGCAGGCAGAACGTCGCCTTCGGTCTGATGTTCGTCGATCTCGACCGATTCAAGGTTCTGAACGATACGCTGGGCCATACGGCCGCTGACCGTCTGTTGCAGGACATCGCCAAAGTCATTCAGGGAGCGCTTGCGCCGGATGCCTGTGTAGCGCGCCTCGGCGGAGACGAGTTCGCGGTGATCGTCAGGGGCGAGAGCGACAAGGCCACGTTGGCGAGCCTGGCGCAGTCTCTTCTCAACCTGTTTTCAAGCGACGTTCGAAAAGACCACGCTGCGCCATTCGTCACGGCGTCGATCGGCATATCGATCTTTCCCGAGCACGGCCGCGATCACGAGGCGCTTCTGACGAGCGCGGATATCGCGATGTATGCGGCGAAAAAAGGCGGTCGCAACGGCTTCCGGTTCGCCGACGAAGCATCCAGCGATGTGCTCGGCGATTTCGAACTGGAGTGCAATCTGCCCACGGCGCTGGCGTCGAACCAATTCGTGCTGCATTTCCAGGGTATTCATGAGCCGGCCTCTCTGGCGGTGAAAGGCGTCGAAGCACTGGTTCGATGGAATCATCCAGCACGAGGCCTGGTGGGTCCGGGCAGCTTCATTCCGATCCTCGAAGAAAGCGGGTTCATCGTCGAAGTCGGGGCATGGGTCGTGGACGCGGCCCTCGCTCAACTGGCCGTCTGGCAGGCCGCCGGAAGAAAAGAGCTGTCCATGTCGGTGAACGTGTCCGCGCGTCAGCTCAGGGATGACTCGCTTGTCGCCATAGTCGACCAGGCGCTGCGAAAACACCGGGTGCCGCCGCGCTGCCTCCAGATCGAATTGACCGAAAGCGCGTTGATGGAAAACCCCTCGCTCGCGCAGGCAACGCTGATGGCGCTCAAGCGGCTTGGCGTGCGCAACGCCATCGACGACTTCGGAACGGGATACTCGAGCCTGCGTTATCTGGCCGATTTTTCGCCGGACATCGTCAAGATCGACCGCTCGTTTACGGCAAGGCTGGGCCGCGACGCGGCGGCCGCCTCGATCGTCCGGGGCATCATTCAGATGTCGCACGAACTCGGCATCAAAGTGACGGCCGAAGGTGTCGAAACGAATCAACAGCTGCATGCGCTGCGCGACGCGGGTTGCGACTACGTGCAAGGGTTCTTTTTGACGAAGCCGATGAATGCGGAGAATCTGGTTCAGTGCGAAAGCGCTGTGTCCTCGTCCGCAGCGGGAACAACTAGGGCCTGCTCCCGCTGAGAAACAGGTCCGCGACGACCGAGCGCAGCCAGCAATTGCCGGCTTCGTGATGGTACTTCGCGTGCCAGTGCTGGCGCACCGCGAACTTGTCCACCGGGAAAGGACACGAATGGACGACGACGTCGTTCATTTGCGCCAGCGTTTCGCCAATGTGTCGGGGCACCGTAGCAATCAGATCGGTCGACTTGATGATCGATCCGAGTCCGAGGAATCCGGGCAATTCAAGCACGACGTCGCGTTCGATGTGCTCACGCAGCAACGCCTGTTCGAGCAGTTGCCCGCCCGTGCCAGCCGCAATGACGACGTGCCCCTCGCTGCCGTATTGCTTCAGGCTCAGCCGCGCACGCACGCGAGGATGATTCCGGTTGGCAAGGCACACCCAGTCCTGCATATAAAGCTTTTGCTGGTACATACCGCCGCCGAGCCATGGCACGTGCCCGATCGCAAGATCCGCCTCGCCGGATTCGAGCGCCCTCTCCGTATTGCCGTCGATCCTTGCCGCTTCCAGCCGAACGCCTGGCGCCTGCGCCCGCAAGTGCGCCAACATTCTCGGCAGGAGCGTAATGTGGCTCGCGTCCGTCATGCAAATACGAAACCGTCGTTTGGCAGTGGCGGGATCGAAAGAAATCTCCCACGCAGCGAACCGACGCAGCGACTCGAGAATTTCCCTGCACGGTCCGATCAACGCGTCCGCCTGCGGAGTGGGCGTCATGCCGCCCGGCGTGCGAACGAACAGTGGATCCTGCAAATGCTCGCGCAAGCGACCCAACCAGATGCTTACCGTCGGCTGACTTTGGCCGAGTTGCTCAGCGGCGCGCGTGACACTTCTCACGTCGTAAAGCAGGTCGAAAAGCTGAAGCAGCTTGAGGTCTGGAAGGTCGGTGGTACTCATGGCTGAATTGTCGTTAGCAATATCGCCATTGTATCCATTGCGTTGGGCGCATGTCCCCGGCTCTCAGCCCGCGGCAGATACGGCCGCCCGCAGTCCGAGCACATAGCTTTCAGTCCCGAACCCGCAAATCTGTCCTTTCACGATCTCCGCGAAAACCGATTTGTGCCGGAACGCTTCGCGAGCGTGGATGTTCGACATGTGAATTTCGATCACCGGCACGGTCAATATCGCCAGTGCATCGCGAATGCCGTAACTGTGGTGCGTCCATGCACCTGCGTTGATCAGCACGCCGTCGACGTCGTCCGTGAAAGCCTGGTGAATCCGCAGACACATGTCGCCTTCGCTGTTGGTCTGGTAGCTCTGCACCGCGACTCCCAGGTCTTGGGCGAGGGCCTGCAGTCGAGCGTCGATGTCTTCCAGGGTGGCCGTCCCGTACTGAACGGGATCGCGTTTGCCGAACATGTTGTGGTTGATGCCGTGCAGCACGCAGAAACTGTTTCATCGTGTTGATCCGGACTCATTGAAAACCGGTGGGCGCGCGCCCAAATGCGTCAGTCAAGCGGAACGGTCAGCCGGTCGATGATCGCGTGCGTCTGCGGACGAACGCCGCGCCACCACTCGAACGCTTCGGCGGCCTGCTCGACGAGCATGCCGACGCCGTCGGCGATGCCCTGCACGCCAGCATTTCGAGCGAGCCGCAAGAACGGCGTGAGTCCCTTTCCATACGCGAGTTCGTATGCGGTTCCGGTTGGGCTGAACACGCCCGGCGGAACGGCAGGCAACTGACCGGTCAGGCTTGCCGAAGTCGCGTTCACGACGAGATCGAATGGCCCCATCCCGTCGAGTTCCCGGTAGCCGCATGCGATCAATGTGCGGCTGCTCGCGACTTGCGCGACCAGCGCCTCGGCCTTGCGCACATCCCGATTCACGACGACCAGTTGCGCCGGACGCGCCGCGATGAACGGCAGCAACGCGCCACGCGCCGCTCCGCCCGCGCCCAGCACGAGCACACGCTTGCCCGCCATCGGCTGATCGAGGTTCACTTCGATATCGCGCACGAGGCCGACGCCGTCGAAATTCTCGGCAATGATCCGGCCGTTTTCGAACTTCATCGCGTTCGCGGCGCCGGCGAGCGCGGCCCGTTCGCTGCGCTCGTCGGCAATCGCGAACGCATGCAGCTTGAACGGCGCGGTGACGTTCACGCCTCTGCCGCCCGCCGCGATAAACGTCCTGACGGTCTCGGCGAACGCGTCGGCGGGCTCGATCGGACCTTCGATCGCCGAGTAGCTGATGTCCCGTCCGGTCTCCTGCGCAAACAGACCGTGGATCAGCGGAGATTTCGTGTGTCCGATCGGATTGCCGATCACCGCGTATCGGTCGGTCATCACGCACTCCTCTTCGAAAACAGCACGCCCTGGGTCTGCATTGCGTCGATCTGCGCGGCGTCGAATCCCAACGACTGCGCGACTTCCGCGTTGTGCTGACCGAGGTCCGGGCCGACTTCGCGGATCGACGTGTCACAGTCGGAGAAGCGGAACGGCAGGTTAGGCAGGCGCAGTTTTCCGAAGCGCGGATGGTCCTGCTCGATCACCATGCCACGCGCGACGATCTGCGGATCGGCGACCACTTCATCGATACGCTGCACTTTTGCGCAAGGCACGTCGACACCGTCGAGCAGCGCCAACACTTCAGCGACCGGCCGGGCTTCGACCCACGACTTTACGACCGCGAGAATTGCCTCGCGATGGGCGTTGCGTCCGTTCAGCGTATGGAACCTCGCATCGGCGCCGAAGCCGGCCGGACCGCCGTGCTGTTCGACGAGTGAAGCAAACCGCTTCCACGAATCATCGACCTGCGCGGCGATCACGAGGTCGCCATCGGCCGTGCGGAACACGCCATAGAGCGTCGACGTCGGCATGTCGTGCCCCGTCTGCTCGGGTAGCACGCCTTGCATCGTGTAGCACTGCACCGCGTATTCGTGCATCGACACCAGCGTGTCGTACAACGCCATGTCGATGTGCTGGCCGCGACCGCTCTTCACGCGGCCGAGCAACGCGGCGTTGATCGCGGCGACCGCATGAATGCCCGTGTACATATCGCCGAGCGAGATGCGCATCAGCGGCGGCGGTTCGCCGGGATTGCCGATCATCTGCATGATGCCGCTCTTCGCCTCGGCGATCAGGCCGAAGCCCGCGCGATGCGCGTCGGGCCCGGTATGGCCGTACGCCGAAATCGAGCAGTACACGAGACCCGGATTGCGCTCGGACAACGCGGCGTAGCCGAGGCCCAGCTTGTCCAGCGCACCCGGTCGATAGTTTTCGATGAACACATCGGCCGAATCGCACAGGCGCCGCATGAACTCCTTGCCGCGCGGGTCTTTCATGTCGACGCTGACGCCGCGCTTGCCCATGTTGAGTTGCAGGAAGTAGGCGCTTTGCTGGTCGTCGAGGATGCTCGCGTGCTGCCGGCCGGCATCGCCGCTGCCGGGACGCTCGACCTTGATCACTTCGGCGCCGAGCGCCGCGAGGCAGCGGCCCACATAGGGACCGGCGAGAAAGTGGCTGTAGTCGACGACGCGAATACCTTCGAGGGGACGGGCTTGCATCAGTTCGCTCCCGGACGGCGCGGCACCATCAGGCGATGTTCGCCGCGCTGGACGGCCTGGCCGTCCTGATTGATCAGCTCGGACGGCAGCACGACGATGCCCCAATCCGGACGGCTGTTGCTCGCGCGCATATTGCCCACACGGAACCTGACGTGAAGCACGTCGTCGACCTTGATCGGCAGCAGAAAATCCCACGTCCAGCCGAGCGACATGCCGGGCAGGAAGCGATAGTCGCTCTGCGTCTTCAGGCCGTCCGCGATCGACAAGCCGAACAGCCCGTGCGCGACGATCGAACCGAAGTGGCTCGCGTTCGCATATTCCTCGTCCACATGCACGGGCGTGTGATCGCCGGTCAGATCGGCGTAAGCGAGAATGCGTTCTTTCGTGACGGTATAGGTCGGGCTCACGCACTCGTCGCCTTCGTTCGCGTCGTCCCAGTACTTTTCGATGACCGTGCTCATGCTTTACGCCTCCGCGCGTGGATTGATCGCCAGCGCCTGCGCAACGCACGTTGCAGGTTTGGCCTGAATGAGTTCGAGCGCAACTCCATCCGGCAGACGCAGCCAGTTGCGCCCTTGCGGCATTTCACTGACGCCGGACGCTTGCGCCGCGGCAAGCGAGGCCTCGAGGTCCTCGCACATCACGCCGAGATGAGCAAGCCGGCCCTCGGGACCTTCGTAGCGCGGATCACTGATGAACTGCAGTCCGCCGAGCGTCCAGTACTGACGCGGCTCGTCGCGCGAGCCGTCCACCTCGCGCATGGTCATGCCGAGGACTTGTTCGAAGAAGCGGATGTGCCAGTGGATATCCTTTACCCAGATGGCGACGTGCTCCAGATAGGCTCTCGCGCCGCTCATGCCGTCGCTCCTTCTTTCTGACGGTCCGTCATCGCGCGCTCGATGCCCTTGATGCACGCGACCAGCGTCGAATTGACAGGAGTCGGCACGCCGAGGCGCTCGCCCCAACGCACGACCGCTCCGTTGATGAAGTCGATTTCCGTGACCGAGCCTTTCTCGAGGCTCTGCAGCATCGAGGTCTTGAACGCGGACGAGAGTCCTTCGGCCGCCAGCGTCCAGGCTTCCTCCGCCTTCGTCATCGAAAGATGGATGCCGGCGGCCTTCGCGGCTGCCATCGCTTCTTCGATCGCCGCCAACGCGGTGGCTTTCAAAACGGGCTCTTCGTACAGTTGCCCATACGTCAGACCGGTGATGCCGGTGATCGCGCCGGTCGCGACATTGATCAGCAACTTGTCCCACATGGTGCCGAGGATGTTGTCGCTGACCGTGGTCGTCAGACCCGAACTGTTGAACGCGTCGGCGATGGCGCGGACCCGGTCCGTCACCCGACCATCGAGCTCGCCGACGATCGTCAACTTTCCGTGCACGCCCGACTGGATCTGTCCGGGCGCCTTCAGCACGCCGCCGACATAGGTCTTGCCCGCCAGCACGCGCTCCCGCCCGACGATTTCGCTGAGCACGTCCTCGTGGCCGAGACCGTTTTGCAGCGACAACACGAGCGTGTCGGGTCCGACGAGGTCGAGCGCCCCGCGCATCGCCGAATCGGTGTGGAAAGACTTGACCAGCACGATGGCGAGGTCCACCGGCCCGACTTCGGCGGGGTTCGTCGTCGCGCGGACTTTCACGCGGCGTGACCCGGTGGCATCGTCGACTAACAGGCCGTCGCAGCGCATGGCCTCGACGTGCGCCGCGAAGCGGTCGACCAGCCACGTCTGATGGCCACCTTCGGTCAGCGCGGAGCCGATCGCGCAACCCAACGCGCCGGCCCCCAGGAATGCGATCTTCATAGGTGTCTCCGTAATATGGAGACGAAGATACGATTCCGACGTCATGCTGGCAATGCAATGAACGCAATATGAGCATTGCGTATTGCAATGACGCAGTGCGCCACCGCAGGTGGATCAACGTTCCAGGCGCGCTGCGCCAGAACCGCAGCGCTAGAACGAGACCACGTCCGGCAAGCTCGAGCGACCAGATTCCGAGTGCGTGATTGAGCAGATGAAGAAAGAGATAGACCAGCAACACCACGCCGGAGCCGAGTTGCATCCGGCGCAACGCGGCTTGTATCCGCAATGTCATGCGAACGTCCCGCTGGTCTCGTGCGTCACGACCTGTTCCGATGCGCGGACCATATCGACGATGTTCATTTGATCACCCATTTGCCGTCAGTCTTACCTGCAAGACCGCGGGGATGCGGTGGTTATTCCCGATTCGATTTACGTGGCTTCGCAGTGTCGAGCGAGTACGACACTCTGGCGTGCCCACGATGACGATTCGGCGCGCGTTGCGTGAGTTAGCGACTATGATTGATTGGTTGATTTTGGCCGACCGGAACCACATCGACAGGCCGATGAAAGACTTCTACCAGATCGAATGCAAGTGCGGATATGCGGTGTCGGGCGGTATTGCGCGCAAGACGCGACATGGCGTTGCGCACGCGGTGGCCGCGCCGTTGGCAAAAACAACAAAGGTCAAAGGTCATGGGTACGTCATGGCATAGGGGGCTGATGCCGCGACGTCCGGTGCCGTCTCCAGGCCTCATTGGAAGGAGACACGGCGATGAACTTGAGCAGAGAGTCGTGGCGCGCGCGTGGGCGCGTGCCGTCGTGGGTGGGGGCGTGCTGTGTGCTGGCGCTGTGCGCCATGTGGAGCCACATCGCATACGCGGGTTCGTCAGCAGGACAATGCCAGGGCGAGGCATGCAAAAGGCACGAGCCACCACCCCGATCGAAACTCAGCTGTCCGAATCTGAATGGATTGACCATCCGCGCCCGTGAGATCGGTCTGCCGACGACAGGCGCCGTCGTCACCTCGACGACCCAGGTGGCGGCGAGCGGCAGCGGCGCGACGGCTACCGGATCGTACTGCCTCGTGGCCGGCGCGATTCATCCGGTCGATCCATCCGCGCCAGACATCCTGTTCAACGTCGCGTTGCCGGACCAGTGGAACGGCAAGATCCTGATGCTCGGCGGCGGGGGTTTCGACGGCTCGATTCCCGCCATCACAGGTAACGTGCCGAGCGCGCCGGCGGCTCTGCCGGGGCCGTTGTCGCGCGGCTACGCGGTGTTCGCGAGCGATTCCGGGCACGAGGCGACCAACGGTTCGGTGAACGGCGCGTTCTCCGTCAACGCCGAGGCCTACGACAACTTCATGGGCGAAGCGCTGAAGAAAACGCATGACGCCTCGCTCGTGATCATCGACGCGCATTACGGCACGCATCCGTCCAGGGCGTATTTCGCGGGCGGCTCAACTGGCGGGCGCGAGGCGCTGACCGTCGCGCAGCGCTGGCCGCGCGACTGGGACGGCATCATCGCGTTCTATCCCGCGTACGACTTTACGACGCTGAGCCTGCAGCAATTGCGCGTGACCGAAGGCTTCGCGGCGCCGGGCGCGTATCTTGACACAGCGCAGCGCGCGCTGCTGCTCAACGCGGTCATGCAGGCTTGCGACGGACTCGACGGCGTGGTCGACGGTCTCATCAGCAACGTGCAGGCGTGCAATGCGACGTTCAACCCGGCGACGGCCAGCGTCGACGGCAAGCCTTTGCGTTGCGCCGGCGGTATCGCGCGCGGCGACACGTGCCTGTCGGACCGGCAGATCGCGGCGCTGAACACGATGAACACGCCACTCGTGTTTGCGTACCCGCTCGAAAGCGGCGAAACGCTGTATCCCGGCTATAACGTGTATGGCGCCGATCTCGGGGTGGGCAGCAGTTCACCGCTCGAAGGCATCGTCACGACGCTCGCGCTCGGCACGACGCAGCCGTCGTATCCGCTGCAAAGCACCGCGATGTTCGACGGCCAGATCGCCGACGACTTCGTCCGCTACACGGTGATGGACGACCCGGACGCAGACTCGCTGAAGTACAACCCCGCGATTGCCGGTCGATGGTCCGGCCGCGTCAGCATGCTGTCGGGGCTTGACGCGACCGATGCGAACCTGACGCCCTTCATGCGGCACGGCGGCAAGTTGCTGATGGCGCACGGCACCGTCGATCAGACCGTCAGCACGCGGGCAACCGAGATCTACTATCAGCGCATGCTGGTGACGATGGGCTTTGGCGCGGTCGGCTCGTTCGCGCGCTTCTATGAGATTCCGGGGCTGCAGCACGCGGTCGGCACCGAGTTCAATGCGTCGTGGGACTCGCTGACGACGCTGGAGAACTGGGTCGAGCACGGCACACCGCCGGCGCATCAGGTGGTCACCGACACGGAGGGTGTGCCGGGACGCACGCGGCCGCTATGCCAGTATCCGGCGTGGCCCAGCTATAACGGCGCGGGCGACGTGAACAGCGCGAGCTCGTTTACCTGCGTGCAGTGAAGCCGGTCATGGAGAGGCTTGCCGGTCGCGGTGCTAACTGGATGAATCGACATCGTGCCGGAATCGACCGCGTTGCGCGGGGTCGGTGATGCAGTCCTCGACCCGCTGGACGAACTCGTCGAAATTCGCGGCGTGCCGCGCCTCGCGACTGGCGATCATCTTCGCGATCGGGCCCAGATAGACGGCCAGTTTAACGGCGACGGCATCGACGCTGGCCTGATCGATCGCACTGTCTGCTGACGTGCCCGCGGCGCTCGCGGGCGATACAGCCGATACCTTTGCGGCAGCCGTCGCGACGCGTGAGCCCGGCGATGACGAGGTCATCATCGACATATCGGGCAAGCCAGCCGTCAGCCGCGCGAAGGCCTGCTCGAATTCAAGCCGCGCCGTGTCCGGCAACGCCGCCGCCAACTGCGCGCCGAGCGTCGGCAGGTCGTTCGTCTGGGTGGCCGCGCGTCGCACCAGAAGGCTCGCGAGCGGGCCCATCTGGGTCGCGAGTTGGCGTTCGATGCGCGCGAGCATCTCAGGCGGCCAACTAGGCGGCGCCGAAGGCACGGGTATAGGAGGTGCGGGGCCGACGCCCGTCGCATGCGCTGGCAAGGAAGCGGACGCCGACCAATACGCGGACGGCGTCACGATAGTCCGGTCATCGTCGGCCGCCGCCAGTGAGACGGCCAACGACCTCAAGCTCGCGAGCCATTGCGCGGCCGAACCGAAGCGGTCGTCGGGCCGCCTCGCGAGTGCTTTCGCCACCATCGCGTCGAGCGCCGGCGGCAACGCGGAGACGATTTCCGATGGCCGGGCCGGCGCATCTTTGATGATCTTCTGCCTGATCGTGGCCGGCGAGCCGACGAACGGCTGGCGGCCGGTCAGCATGCGGTACAGCACGACGCCGGCCGAGAACAGGTCCGCGCGGGCATCGACCGATTCGCCCTCGAACTGCTCGGGCGACATGTAGCTCGGCGTGCCGATCATCCACCCGGACGAGGTGGCGGACGAGCCGATGCGCGCGACGCCAAAATCGGCGACCTTCAGAAGCCCCGCCGCCGTGACGAGCAGATTCGCGGGCTTGATATCGCGGTGCACGACGCCGGCCTCATGCGCATACGCGAGCGCGGCGAGCAGTTGCGCGAGCCAGTGGAAAGCGTCCGACAGCGGCAACGTGTGGCCCGGCACCAGCAATGTATCGAGGCCATGCCCGGCGACGTACTCCATCACGATATAAGCCGTATCGCCGTCTTCGCCGAAATCGTGGACCGTGACGATGTTCGGATGCGCGAGCCGACCGGCCGCGCGTGCCTCGTTGCGAAAACGCAGCAGCATGTCGCCACTCGTGTCCTCGCCGGCGAGCAGTTCGCGACGCACGGTTTTCAGCGCCACCGGTCTTTCCAGGTGCGGGTCGAACGCGAGATAGACGACGCCCATGGCGCCCCTCCCCAGCACGCGGTCGATGCGGTACTTGCCAATGCGCGTAGGGGTTGCTTCGTTGCTCATTCGGGTTCCGGTCGAGGGGCGCCTGGCCGATCACGCCAGCTTACGCCCCCAGCATCCGCAGCGCTTCGACGAGACTCGTTTTCATGCGGTTGAACGAGACCGCGAGCGAGGCGATTTCGTCGCCGCCGCGCGTCGAAAACGATGCGGTGTCGAGCTTGCCGAGGCTGACTTCGTCGGCCGCGCGCGACAAAGCCTTGAGCCGCTTCGTCACGAGGAAATGCACCATCAGGTTCAGCGCGATCAGCACGCATCCGAACACCGCGGCGAACGACAGCATGAACGTGCGCCAGACCCTGTGCGCCTGTCCCAGCGGCAGCGACATCGGCACGGACACGACCTGCGCGCCGATCGTTTCATGCAGGGGCCAGTTGAAGCCGTTCGCCGGTCCGTATTTGTCGATCATCGTGCGCGGCGCCGCGCTGGGCGTGCTGTGGCATTCGAGGCACGCGGCCGAGTCGATGCGGGTGGGCCGCGCGATGTACAGGCTGGGGCCCGACGGCGTCGCGCGTTCGCCAATCAGTTCGGGCAATTCGGGGTGGTCATGCAGGCGCCGGATCACATCGGTCTCCCAGTCCGTGGCGCGGTCGCGCGGGTTGGTCGGATCGAGCATCGCGCTCTTGTACGAGAAGCCCGGAAACTTCTTCTGGATCGCGAGCAGGCTCTCGACGGCGGAATACGCGGGAATCGACTGCGGGACGAACGCGTATTTGATCTGCGTGGAAAGCAGCGGCGTCACCTGATCGGCCGTGTAGTTCTGCGCCGCGGTAGCGGCTTCGATCATCAGGCTCGCGTCGCGCACGGTTGTCTGCACCGCGTTTTCCTGCAACACCCGGTCGGCCACGAAACCCGTCGCGGCGAATCCCGCAGCGAACACGACGAGGAAGGCGAGATTGAATTTCAGAGTCAACGACAGGTTCATGGCTGCTCCACGCGAATGGTGTGCAAGGGCGTCAACGCCTGGTGGTGCATGGTACGTCAATGCGCGTCGTCGGCGTCGTCCGGCGTGGGTTTGTCCCGGTACAACGATCCGGCGCCGGATTGCGGACGCGCGAGCGGCGGCGCTTGCGCGGGCCTTTTGTGTGGCTCGCTCGCCGGGCGTGGCGGCGGCGGATGCAATATCGGCCGCCATTCCGGCAAAACGTCCAGATGGGCGTCGACCTGCGCGCGGAAGGCAGGAGTTTTCAGGCGAGGCACGAAGCGTTTGACGAAGGTGCCACGCTCGCTGACGCTGCTCGTGAGCCAGTCGGAGACGTCGGCGTAGTCGACGGCGCGCAGTGGCGCGGCAAGTTCGTGCCTGCTCGCGAGCCGTCCCGCCACCCCGACCAGCGCGTCCCGAAAGCCTGGCGGCATCGTGCCGATGAACTCCGCGGATGGCCGGGCTTGCGCGCGCAGGGGCCCGTCGGCATGTCGCTCGAGGTACTGGCCCGCGTGCAGGATTTGCCTGGGCGCCTGGGCAGGGGCGCGAACGACGACGATCGCGTCATCCCCGGACTCCGCGAAGATCGCGGCGCGCTCGCCGGTGGTCATCGCGACGACCGACCACGGACCATTGCCTGAAGGTTTGATGTCGAGGCCGTGAAGCTCGATCGACAGCGGCGGTTGCGCGCCTGCGCTCACCTTGCAGCCAACCTTGAGCCAGCCGCTCAGCATCGTGATTCGCAGCGGTCCCGCCGCGGCGTTGTGCGAGGTTGACGGCGTTCTGAGCAGTATTTGCGTTTGCGGCCCGAGCGCGATCAGCGTCCCCGCACCGTCTTCGAGCTGCGCGGATTTGCCGGCGTCGGTTTCGATGATGTCGTCGTCGCGCAGCCTGGCGCCCTCGCCCGTCCGATACAGCGAGGCGCCGCGAATCACCGACACGGGACTCTCGGCGAAAGAGACGACGACGTCCGCGTGGACGAGCGGCACCGCCGACGCAAACAGCGCCAGCGCGCCGCCCGCGCGTGCGCGCAGGAAGGCTGACGCCAGCATGACGAGGAAACGGCGAGCGGATGGCATCATCGGGGTCCGTTACGTCGGTGTCTGCGGTACTGTTTATCGTAGACGGTCCGATTCGTCGAGGGGTTAACCGACGAAGGCCGACACACGGCGTATTTCCCCAATCGCGGCGCGCGGCTTTCAAAAAGACGCGCATAGCGTTGTTTTTGCGGACCGCCGCGCTTGCCTCAATTCCCAAACGTCGCCAGCTTGAACGTGCACGCAGTCGCCCCCGGCATCAGAAGCCCCTGCTCCACGCCAACGGGCACCTGCCTATTGCCCGGCCCGTACAGCCAGTAGGTGAAGTAAAGCGCTCCCGCATGGCTGACCGCCAGTCGTTCCAACGCCTGGAACGGCCCCGAATTGATCTTGCCCAGCTGCGGCACGAGGTTGATATCGGTCGAGCCGCCGAGCGTGTGGGGAATGGCGTGCCCCCGGTGATAGGTCCCGCCGTTGGCGAGCGGATGTCCGCGCATCCGCGTCGCGATTACCTTGCGCGGCACCGTACTCTTTCCCTGACTGATTCCCCACGCCGCGACGAGGCGCTCGGTCGTCATATCGAACAGATATGAAAACTGGCCCATGGAAGTTTCGAGCAATTCGCACGATGCCACGCGCCGAACATAATCATCAGCCCACAGGGCGACCAGCAGCGGGGCCACCTCGTCGCTAAACGCAGCGGTCGCATGCGCGTGCGACAGGCGCGGCAAAATGCGGTTGAGTTCTGCGTAATCCGTCATGCGTCACCTCGACAGCGTGTGTCGCGCGGTTCGCGCGGCTCGCTTCGTCCTTGCTATCCGCCCGCTCTCGCGACCGCCTCCTGCAAGCGCCGCCGCACCTTGCCGACATCGACGCCGCCGGGTCCCGGCGTGTCGATGATCGGCATATAGCGCGCAGGCGTATGCAGCAAATAGGCCTGCATCTCATCGATCACGATCCGGTCGCTCGGGTCGTAGCCGAGATTCTCCAGTTGCCGGGTCAACTCCGCGCGTTCCTCGAAGCTCAATACCTGCCACCAGAACGCGCGGCACGCATGTGCGTATGCGCCGTCCGAAAAGTACCGCCAATGGCCCAATTCGTGACTGAGGATCGCGGCCCTGACGGTGGCGTCGATCGTCTCGCCGCCTGGCGCGCGACCCAGCCCGGGAATGGTGATCAGAAAATCGTGTGCGTTCGCCGCTTTCCAGATTCCCTGCTCCCCGCGAATCAAACGCCATCGCACGAGAATCGTCTGCAACGTGCGCTCGCCCTGGTTCAGCACCACGCCCTGCTCGCGCGCGAGTTCGAAAAAATGCGCCAACTCCTCCGCGCTGAAGTTGTTGCCCGCCGTCAGCCCGGCGGGGTCGGTGCCAAAGCGCCGCGCGTGAGCCGCGATGGCCGCCGCCGACACCACGCGGTCGCGCGGCATATCGCGGCGTTCGAGCAATGCCACCACGCGCGCGAACATCGCGCCCTGTTGCTCGAGGCTGGCCGCCTGCATCACATAAAGGCCGGGTTGGTCCGTCACGGTGAACAGTTGCAAGCGCGCGTCGGGGGCCAACGCGGCGGCGAGCCGGGCAAGCGGCAAGCGCACCGCTCCGGTGTCGTCGTCGACGGCCGCGGGTCTGTCGGCGGCGTTGTTCGAGTCCTGCGGACCCGCGGCGAGCGCGATCGTGGCGACGCACGCGAACAGCAGCGCCGCGCCCGTCGCCACGTTGCAATACACGCGATAACGTGTCATCCGCGGCAACCTCGAAAGCGCCTAATCCGTGACCGTGACGATCGTCACCCGACGGTTCTCGGGCGCCGCCGGATTGCGCTTGTTCAACGGATCGGAGGAACCCTTGCCGAGCGACGATAGCCGCTCCGCCGCGATGCCGTCTTTCCGCGTCAGATATTCGACCACCGCGGCCGCACGGTCTTCGGAGAGCTTCATGTTGGCATCGGGCGACCCGCGAGGATCGGCATGCCCTTCGACGCGAAACCGGTACGCCGCGAGTTTCTCCGATTGCAATGCACCGGCGACCTTGTCGAGCGCGGCCTTCGCGCTGTCGGTGAGCGTGGCCGAATTGGTGGCGAACGTGATCAGGATTTGCGCGGCGGGTTTTCTCGCGGGCGCGGGGCGCGGCGCGGCGGACGGCGGCTTGTTCGACAGCACGAAGCCGCGCGTCACGATGTTCTCGCCCGACTCGCTCGACTGGTCGGGTTCGAGCGCGCGCGTCACCGACTGCTCGTTGATGTCCTGCTCGTTCAGGACCGGTTCGGCTGCGCGCGAGACCGTGCACAGCAATGCGAGCAAGCACAGCGTGGCGGACAGAACGCCGCCGGAAATGCGTCGTGCGGAAGACGGATGGGTCAGGCGTGACATACGGCGATCTCCGCAGAATGGAGTTGCGGTGAGGCCGCCAGCGCCCCTTTACGGACCGTCGGCGAACACCGGCGGGAACCGGCGTATGACAGCCTCATCCTTTAAAGACGAATGATGGGAAGTCAATTTGAAACGCTTACCCTTACCCGCGGCGGCGACCTCAGTGATGCCGTTGCTGTGCGCCCGGGTTCGACATCACGTCGATCACCGAATCCCACTCCTGCGCGCCGACGTCGAGCAGACTCGCGAACTGCAAGCCGGTCGTCGTGCCCGCGGAAACTCTCGCCGAAGCCGGCACGGCGGGTGATCCGTCGCTCCACCAGAGCGCGTGTCCCATGGCGACGGTCTGTTCGAGCAAGGCGGCGAATCCGCCGTCGACTGCATCAGGGATGGCGAGCCGCCACGGCATCGATGCGCGATCCCCATTGAACAGGCTCTCGGCTCGCAACGCCGCGTCGAAAGCATCGAGGGCGAATTCCTGCGTCAGTGTCGACAATGCAAGCGCCACCAGGCGGTCATACCATCCTTGCGCATCGGCCAGTCGCCGTGCGAGTTCGGCGCCGTCGATCGCCTCAGCGATCGTGAACGGAAAATAGCGCCCCACACGGTCCACGCCCGGCGTCAGAACGCCCGCCCACGCGCTCGGGCCATACAGACCCGCGCCCAGCGCGAAACACCACACCGGGGCATTCAGATACAGTTCCAGCCACTGCGCGCCAAAGCGCTGCCGCGCGAGCAACATGCCTTCCTGCAAGCGCTCATCCCAACGCGTGACGAATTCGACTGGCAAGCGCCGTCCCACGAAGTCACCATGCGTGCGCACCTTGCCGAAGAAGCCGGGCCCGGATGTCGGCTCCTGCGCAAGCTCGCCGCTCATAGCCGATCCGGACAGCGAAACTGTTCGAGCATGGCACGGCGAAACGGATTCACGATGCTGCTGGCTGCCAGTTCGAACTCCGCGCGCCGGCCATCCGAGTCGAAGCTCAGGCGAAAGCGGTCGGGTTGCGCGGTGGGTTGCAGACGCGCATCGTCCATCAGATGCAGCAGTGCCCACGGTCCGTCGGCGCGCGCCGCCGGTGTGCTGCCCGCCGGCGTGAACTCGACGCGCGCCTGGCCGGTGCCCTTGCCGCTCGGCCACTGGAACACCATCGATTGCGGCGTGTCGGGTTTGACGACCATTTGCTGCCCATCGATGTCGAGCGTGAACTGGGTAATCGATGGATCGATGCTGAGCGGCTTCACCGTGAAGCGCACCGACACGTCCCGGCCGCCGGCCCGGAAGAACGCGTCGCGGATCTGCGCGGCGCGCTGGAACTGGCCGAGCACGTCGACCGGGATGCCGAGCGTATCGACGCCGCTGCGCCATTTCCACTGCGGTCCCGACATGTCGACCATCGTTGCCAGATTCTTCTGGAAGAAATCGTCGATCAGGCCGCCTGGGCTCAGCAGCCTGCCGAAATCGTCGGGCGCGACGTCGCGCGTCGAGCCGCGCACGAGAGGATAGCGACCGTCGAGCGCCTGCCGGCACAGCTGCGCCACGTTCGCCTGCCACAACGCGTTCAGGCGCGCCCGCTCGCCGCCCACCATCAGCGACCCCGCCCCGCTCGCGACGCTGGTGACCACCGTCGCGAGCGGCGGCGGCGCCCCCTGGGCCACCAGCTTGAGCTTGTTCAACGCATCGCCGGGCGGCGGCGGCAAGCCCTGACGGCGCGCCGAGTCGGCGGCCTCCAGATAGGTCGCGGCGTCCTTCAGCGCGGCGAGTTGCGCGTCCAGCGGAGCCGGGCCCGGCGCGCCGGGTTTGCCGGCCAGTTCGTGCAGCGCCTGGAAATGCGCGTCGACCGGATTGAGTTCGGCCGGCGCGGGCGGTGCCGCGTCTTCCGGCTGGTTGCCGAGCGCGCTCTCGAGGCGTTTTTTGGCCGCATCGAGCTTGTTGGTCAACGCGGCAACGCCCTGCTCCGTCAGCGAACCGCCCGTTTTGGTGCTGCCCAGCGTGGTTTCCTGCGCCGCGGCCAGCATCAGCGAGCGCAGCGGCGAGTCGGGCGCCGCAAGCAGATTCGCCACGCGTGCCGCCTGCTGCACGCCGTCGAACGGCACCACGTCGATATCGTTGAGCAACGCGTCCCACTGGCGGATGTACTCGTCGTAGTAAAGCCGGGTGATGCCCGCCTTCAGATCCTCGATACCGTTCGGCGTCAATACCGATTCCTGACGGCCGAGCACCCAATCGTCCTTCGCGATATCGATCACCGCCGCGTCGCGCAACTGGCCGAACTTCTGATAGCCGGCCCGCGTGTACGCGCCTGTAACACCGCGCGTCAACGGCGCGCCGCTCTTGCGCACGAGCACCAGCGCGGCATTGCGCCCGGCCGCGTTGGCCGCGCTGAACTCCGGCAGTCTGCTCTGTTCGAGATCGCGTTTGACGCGGTTGAACAGACGCTGCGTCAGCGGCATTTTGGCGAGCGTCGCGCGCGCCTGCGCGATCAGATCCTTGTCGAGCGGCAGCGACGCATCGAAGCGCGCCGGCTGGAACAGCGCGGCGAGATGGCCGTCGAGATCGTTGCGCTGGTCGTCGCCGGCATCGCGCAACGGCCCGCGGCGCCAATCGACATCGGCCCACAAGCGCACCGAGTCGGCGTCGAAGTGCAGCGAATCGCCCAGCATCAGATACGCGCGCAAGACTTCGTACTGGAAGTCGGGATTGTTCGCGTCACCGCGGCGCAATTCTTCTTCCATGCGGCTCACGACCAGAGGCAACAGGGTCTGCCGCAACAGCCGCCGATAACTGGTCTGCGCTTCGAGGCCGAGCTTGTCGCCCTGATAAAGGCCAAGGCGCGACAGCCACGGCACGCTCCTGTCGCGGTCCGCGTAACCGCCGGGAAGGTCGCGCGCGGCATTGAGCAGCGGCAGCAGCGCAAGCGGGTTGTCGCCCGGCTGGGTGGTCTGCGCGAGCTTCTGCAACCCGGCAACGTGCTGTCGAACATCGGCGACGTAAGCGCGATTGCGTTGATAGCTGACGAAGAACAGAACCAGCGCCAGCACCGTGACGATGCCGATCGCCGCCAGCGCGGCGCGCTGAAACCAGGCGCGGCGCCGCTCCAGCTTCTGGTTCACGCCCGCGAGTCCGGCTTCCTCGAAGATCACGCCGCGCAGCAGCCGCGTGATGAAGTAAGCGCGCCCGCTCGCCGGATCGGGCAACACGACCTGTTGCTGGAAGCCGAGCGCCGAGGCGACCGCGCTCATCACGCGATCGATCGGCCGGCCTTCCTGGGTGCCGCTCGTGAAATACACGCCGCGCAGCAACGCGGACTCCTCGAAGCGCGAGGTACTGAAGGTTTCGTCGAGAAAGCTTTTCAGTGCGGCTTGCAGACCCGCGAACTGCTGCGGAAATCCATAGACGAGCGCACGCCGGCGCACATCGGTCTCGCGCTGCATACGGTTCAGCACGCGGACTTGCAGTTGCTTTTCCAGCGCGTCGAATTCGGCGGGAAATGCGGCCAGTGCGTCGTCCGGCGAGCCTTGCCCGGTGAACGGGAACGTCATGCCCCAGACCTGTTCGCGCTCGTCGCGGCCGAGGTCGTCGAAGAATTCCGCAAAACCCGCGAGCAGATCGCATTTGGTCACGATCACGTAGACCGGAAAACGCATGCCGAGCTTGCCGTACAGTTCCCTGAGACGCTCGCGCACGGCTTGCGCCTGCTGCGCGCGTTGCGGGTCGGACAGTTGCAGCAGGTCGCGCGTCGACAAGGCCACGATGACGCCATTCAGCGGCCGGCGTGGCCGATACTTGCGCAGCAGTTGCAGGAAGCCGGCCCACGCGGCCTGATCGGCTTCGGCGAAACTATCCTGGGTGGTGAAGCGGCCCGCGGTATCGAGCAGCACCGCATCGTCGGTGAACCACCAGTCGCAATTGCGCGTGCCGCCCACGCCGCCGATCGACTGCTTGCCGAGCCGCTCGGCGAGCGGAAACTTGAGTCCGGAGTTCAACAGCGCGGTGGTCTTGCCCGTACCGGGCGCGCCGACGAACATGTACCACGGCAACTGGTACACGTACTGACTACCGAAGCGACCCTTGACCCGCGCCTTGCGCAAGGTCGCCATGGCGGCTTCGAAACGCTGCTTCAACGCCGCGATGTCGGCCTCGGATTCTTTCTTGCCGGGCGCGGGCGCGGCCGGTCCCTCTGCCACCACGCGAGTGAACCGGATGTTGGCGAGACGCACCGCGATCCAGCGCACGCTCCAGTACACCGCCCACACCAGCAGCAACACGATGATCACGGCCCAGCGGCTGCGGTTGCTTTCGAGCGGCTCATGACCCGCGTACGCGACGAGCGGCCCCTCGACCCACACGATCAGCGACAGCGCGAGCACGCCGAGCAACGACAGCACGATGGCTCGTCTGAGCCAGCCAAAGATTTTCATACCCGGCTCCCCTGTGCCACCCGCGACGGACTCATCCCAAAGGCCTTCACGATGCCGCTCCCGGCGCCAGCACCGTGATATCGACGCGGCGGTTGCGCGCGCGATTCGCGGCGGTGTCGTTCGGTGCGATCGGCTCGGCGTCGCCGCGCCCTTCGGCGCTGAAGCGGGCGGGGTTGCCGGCGCGCGACGCGAGCATGTCGCGCACCGCTTCGGCGCGCGCCTGCGACAAATGCCAGTTCGACGGGAAGCGCGCGGACAAGACTCGCTGGCTGTCCGTGTGACCCGCGACCACCACGTTGCCCGGCACTTCCTTCAACGCGTCGCCGATACGCTGGATGAGCGGGACGAAACCCGCGGCGAGCTCGGCGCTGCCCGAGCCGAACAGGCCGTCGCCATTGATCGTGATGACGGTTCGGTCGGGCAACTCCGAGACACGCACGAGGCCCTGGGCAATTTCAGGCGCGAGGAACTGCGATAGCTTCGGCGCAGGTTTGGGCGCCGCCGCCAGCTTCGAGGCAAGCACGGGAGCCGGCGCGACGCGGATGCCGTGCAGCGCTTCGAACACGCGGTCGGACATGTCGTTGAGCCTGAAGCTCAACACCAGATTGACGATCACCAGCACGAGGCAGGCGATTGCCGCCGCCACCCACAACGGCACGAGTTGCAGCAACGGCTTGCGTTCGACCTTGACCGGCAGCCAGTGCGGCGACAGATCGCGTTCGGCCGCGCCGCGCTGGCCGCGAATCATCTGTTCGAGGCGTTCGCGGATCGTGTCGAGCTGCGTGCGGCCACCGTCGATCAGACGGTAACGTCCCTCGAAACCGAGGCCGAGAATCACGTAGATCAATTCGAGCACGTTGATATTGCCCGCGGGGTTCTGCGCGAGACGCTGCAGGATCAGGAAAAAGCGCTCGCCACCCGAGGCCTCGTTGTGGAACGTCACCAGCAAGCTGCGGCTGCCCCACAAGCCCGCCCCCCACGGCGTGCTGGCGATCGCTTCGTCGAGGAACGTGCACAGGCAATAGCGCGAGGCGCCGAGCTTCTCGTCGTCGATGCCGTTGGCGCGGCCTTGCGTCTCGAAGTTGCGCACCATTTGCATCAGCTGGTTGCGCAGGTCTTCGACATTCGGATGGGTCGGCAACTGCCGCAACGGCAGCGCCAGTTCGATCAGCGGGTTGGCCGCGCGCAACAGCGGATTCAGACCGCCGCCGGCGGGCAGCATCGGCGCGGGCGTTGCCGTGGCCGCCATGAACGCCGCCCGCGCGCCGCCCGGTGTCGGAATCAGAATCGTCGCGCCGGGATCGTCGGCGGGGCCACGCGGTTCGTCTGGACTCACGATGAACTTCCTCAATCAATGCATCAACGGCGAATTGCCCAGAACTCCATCGTCAGTCCGGGAAAGTCGCCGGCGACGTGCAACGCCATGCCCGCGGAATTCGCGAACTGTTTCCACAGTTCGTTGCCGCGATCGAGTTCGAAGTAGGTAAAGCCCGCATGGAACGGCAGTTGCCGGGGCGCCACGGGCAACGCGCGCAGGCCGACACCCGGCAATTGCAGATTGACGAGATCGCGAATGCGTTCGATCGGGCCGATCTTCACCTGTGGCGCGAAGCCGGTCAGGATGTGCTCGGCCGGCATTTGCGCGCGCACCGCGAGCACGAAGGTGGCGCCGGCAAACAGCGTCTTGTCCGGCACGATCGCCACGCGCAAGCCGAACTTGCGCTCTTCGAGCGGGATCGCCACCGCGTGCGGGTCCATCACCATGCTCAGCGACGCGCGAATGTCGTCGATCACCGGTGCGAAGGTATCGCGCAACCACTCATGGCGATACACCGGATACGCCGGCGGCCGCTTCGACGCCTGGCTGAAGGTCGCCAGCTCGCCGGCCAACTGCACCGCCACCTGATACAGCGACTCGGGATGCAGACCGGTCATCGTCGAGAGATGCGCGGCCAGCGGCTCGTGGCGATTGATCAACTGCAGCAACAGGAAATCGGCCACTTCCGCGACGCCCGTCACGCCGGGCTGTGCAAGGCGTCCGGCCAGCGCTTCACCGCGTTGATGCAGAAGGCCCACGAGGTCGTCGACGAACCCCGCGAGGCGGCGCGCCACCCGATAGTCGAGACACGGCGGGCTGTAGTCGTTTTCGAGCACGACGCGGTTGTCGGGCAGACGCTCGAGCACGCGCGCGACGCCGAGCGCGGTGTAGGCATTCGCCACGTCGGGAGCGAGCGCGAGACGCACGCGCAGTTTGCCGATCTGCAGCAACGCCGCGCCGGCATTCGGATCGTTGCTGTCGCTGACGTCGAATTCGGCGACGCGGTGTCGCGCGAAGTTCTCCTCGCTGGCGTCGTTGCCGGTTTCGGCGACACCCGGCCTGCGCACCGGCAACGCCAGTTGGACCAGCATGTTGCGGGTGCCTTCGGGAATCTCGAGCGGCTCGGGCAAGTCATCGTCGGCGGGCAGATCGAACGGTGTGCCGTCCGGCATCACGCCGGAGCACGACAGCAGCGCGAGCTTGCCGAGCTTGAGCAGCGACTCGTCGATCTCCAGCGCGGTAAAGCCCCAACTGTACGGACGCAGGCCGGCCGCGCGCGTCTCCAGTTGCCGCTGCAGATAGCGGTCGTGCTGCTGCAAATGCTGGGGCTGCAGAAACATCCCCTCCGACCAGATGACTTTGCTGTTCCAGGACATGTTGTCTCGTTCAAACGTTGCTAGGTGGGATCGGCGGGATGCTTCGGCTGACGCTCGCGGGCCGCGCGCAGTTCGTCGATCTGGGCCTCGTATGCGTCATTGAACGCCTGACCGAAGAGCTTCTGGAAATCGTCGTCGGCTTCGCGCGCGACGGCGCCCTGCAATGCGACGAACAGATCCCACAGTTTCGCCTTGCGGTTGGACAGCACTTTTTCGAGCGCACCGGAGTCTTTCAGCTGCGCTTCGATCGAAGCGGGATCGAAGCGTCCGAGCACGTGCGCGAGCGCCGCGCGCATGCCGGCGAGCACCGCGAGCTCGTGCGCCTCGATATCGTCGAAGGCGCGCCTGAGCGCCTCGTCGGGCGGCAGATAACCGGCCGAGCGGCCCGTCAGCATCTGCGCCAGCGCGCTGTCGACGTCCGGGAAAAACTTGAGCGGATTGTTGTCGCGCGCGACGATCATCGTCGTATCGAGACGGGCTTCGCGTTTGGTCATCGAGCGCGCGCGCAGCACGCCCATCGTGCCGCGCAGCGCGTCGCGCAGCATCGTGCCGATCAGACGCGCGAACTCCGCTTCGGGCAGGTTCGGCGCGCGCGACGGATCGAGGCCGAGGCCTTCGAGCAGCGCCTGCAGGGTGGCCGGGTTCTGGCTCGCGGAAGTGGCGGCCGCCGCGTGGCGAACCGGGGCCGGCTGGGCGGTCGGCGCCGGCACGGCAGGCGGTGGCGTGATCGGGCTCGCGGACGGGGTCGGCTGCTGAAGCTGCTGCGCAACGGGCTCCAAAGCGGGCTCCAAAGCGGGCTCCAAAGCGGGCTGCGCAGCGGACGACGGCCCCGGCGCCGCGCCAGGTACAGCCACCCGCGCGGTGGCGGTCTGCGGCGCGACGACCGGCACGACCACCGGCACCACGGGAGCCAAAGGGGTCGATGGCGCAAACTGCATCGACGGCGTTGTCGGTGTCCCGAACAGATCATCGAACGGTGTCGCCGCCGACCCTGCCGCGCCGGGATCGAGCAATCCCGGCGGCAAGCCGGTCGGGCCGCCCAAAGGCGCGGCCGCCGGCGCGGGCGCAGTGGGCCACCCCGGCAACTCGTGCGAAGGATGCGGCGCGGCCGGCGAGCCGCTGCCCGGCTGCCCGGGCGTTTCCCATTGCGCCAACGCATCCGCGAGCGGGTCGTAGTCCGCCGGAATACCGCCCGTGGGTGTGGCAGGCCGGCCGGGATCGGCCCGGGATGCTTGCGGCGCCGAAAACGCCTGCAACTCCGGCGACACATGATCGCTCTCCGAGCCCGCAAAGCCCGGACCCGACGAGATCCGCTGCGGTTCGCCGAAGCCCGGCTGCCCGAGCGGATCGAGCGCGCCCATCTGCAACGCGTCGCCTTGCGAATCGGCCGGCAACGGTCCACTGAGCACCTGCGCGGCACTCAGCGGATCACGCCCGCCCGTCAGACCGCGCACGCCGGCCGCCTGCTCGCCGATCGACACCTCGAGCAGATACGGACCGATCAGCAGACGGTCGCCGTCCGCGAGCCGCGCCTCGCGCGTGCCGCCCAACGCGCGCTGATTCAGCACGCTCGGATTGCTGCCCAGATCGCACAGCAGATAGTCGCCGCCGCGAAACTCGACGCGCGCGTGAACGCGCGAAATCGCGCGTTGTTGATCGGGCAGCACCAGCGTGCAGTCGTTGGCCCGGCCAATCGTGCCTCCGGCGGGGCCGAACGAGATCGCGATCGGCTCGGCCAGCGTCTCGTCGTTGAATCGCGCAACCCGCAGCGAAAGAATCGGATAGTTCACTTGGCTCTCCACGAGCGGTCAGGTGCATCACTCACGATTTGATTTTTTTGGTTCCGTCGTCGGCGTCTTTGGGCGCGCTCGGCGCGGTCGGTGACGAGCCGCTGCCGGAGCCCGCCGAGCCGCCCGAATTGAGCAGGATCGGTGTGCCCGACACCGCCACGCTGACCGGCCCGACCACCACGAAGGCGCCGCCCGCTTTCAGCGTAATGCTCGCACCCGCTTCGATCACGATGTTCATGCCCGCCTTGAGGTGGATATTCATGCCGGCGTCGATCGCATAGTCCATGCCGACCTTTTCCTGCAACTTCTGCCCGACCTTCAGCGACGCGTTGCCATCGACCTGGGCGTTCTGGTCGCCCGTCACGGCGTCGTGGCGCGCGCCGGTGATCGCCACGAACTCGTTGCCGGTCACTTTCAGATGCCGGTCGTTGCCGACGTTACTCAGCATGTCGTTCTTGACCCAGGTCTCGTGGTCCTTTTCGGCGTGGAAGAACAGTTGCTCGCTGCCCTTGTCGTCGTCGAAACGCATTTCGTTGAAACCGCTGCCGCCCTTGGTCGAATTGCTCTTCAGCGTCGAGAACATCTGATTGGCCGGCAGTTCGTACGGCGGCATCGTGTTCGCGTTGTAGACGCAACCGGTCACGAGCGGCCGGTTCGGATCGCCCTCGATGAACTCGACGACCACCTCCTGACCGATCCGCGGCAAGAAGAACGTGCCCCAGCGTTTGCCGGCCCAGCTCTGCGACACGCGCACCCAGCACCGCTTCATGCGCGCGTCGGCATCGGCCGGCGGAGCGAACTGCTCCCAATGAAACTGCACCTTGATGCGGCCATATTTATCGGTGAGGATTTCTTCGCCGTCCGGGCCGACCACCATGGCGGTCTGCGGGCCCGCCACGACCGGCTGCGGCGTCAGCCGCTCAGAGCGGAAGTGGTTTTCCTTGCGCAACGCGGTGAACGCGCAGTCGAAGAGCGGCAGCGAAGGATCGTGGCGCACCGTCGACACATAGACATCCGAATTGATCTCGTACGCGGCGCTGACCACCAGATACTCGTGGTTCTGCGCATCGCAGGCGTGATTCTCGAGCTTGAACTGACCGCCCGGCCAGATGCCGCGCGCGCTCGATCGGCCCGAAATGCTGTCGTTGCGCGCCTGACGGATCTCGATACCGACCTTCGCATAGCGGTCGCCGTCGCTCGACTGCGCGTGGCCGCTCAGATGTTCCTGCATCGCGTACACCGGCGGATCGTAGACTTTCGGCCGCGTCGCGCGCGACAGCAGGCCTTGCTGATTGCTCAAGGTGGGCTTTTCGAAATCGTAGTCGTTGACTTCGTACTTGCCGGTCTGCAATTCCGCGCCCGAACTCCACGCATACACGCATTCCTTCTCGTTCGAAGGCTCGTACCACGCATCGTACGAAATCGACGCATAGTGTTCGATCGGTCCGTGAACATCGCTCGAATCGGTCAACACCAGCGTGTGCTTGCCCCCTTTGTGCTCGAAGTAGTAGTACATGCCCTCGTGCTCCATCAGGCGGCTCACGAAGGCGAAATCGGTCTCCCGGTATTGCGCGCAGTGCTGCAGCGGCGGATAGGTCGCCTGGCATTTATTGCTGACGTCGATGTTGTAGTCCTGCAGCACGCCGGTCACGATATCGAGCACGCTCTTTTCATGGAAAAAGCGGCTGTGCGAGGCGCGCGTGAGCAGCCACAGCCGCGGACGCACCACCGCTTCATAGCGCGCCATGCGGTTGCGGGTGTTGTCGCCCGGTGCGACGATCCGGAACGCCGTGACGATCCCGTTGAATTGCCGCTCGCCGTCCTCCGGCAACGACAGCGCAATCGAGATGTCATGCCCGAGCAGATCGCCGGCCTGCAGATCGTTGCGCTTGCCAAGCAGATCGAGCCGCCATTCGCTCAGGCGCCCCAACTCCTCGGTGCCGCTCAGATGCAGAAACAGCAGATCCTCGCCGGCAGGCGCGCAACTGACGGTGACGTGTCGGTTCGGGTTTTGCGTGGTCATGTCACGGAATCATCGTCTTGACTGTCGCCGGATTGACGATCGTGACCACGCCGCCCCAGTTGCACATGCAGGTCGACACGTTGTCGAGCGACGGCTGGTTGCCGAGCAGCACGGTCGGCGCGCCCGGCGTCCACGGCGTCATGGTGGCCGGAATGCACGGCATCGGCGTCAGCACGCCCAACGCCGCCGCCGTCGCGGCGGCGACGGTCGGATTGGCGGGCGAGCTGCACACGCCGAACGGCATGATGTTGACGAGCGGAATGTGATCCATGATGTTGGCCGCGGGCGGCCCTTCGCCCATCACCCGGTTGACCGGCAACACCACGAGCGTCGAAGGCGCCGCGCCGAACGAACATTGCAGCGTCGCGCCCATGCTGACTTGTTGCGGCATAAGAAGGCATCCTCCGCTTTCGATCAATCGAACGTATAGAGAAATTCACCGTCGCGCGCGCCGATCTGCACTTTCGTGACCGGGCTGCCGTTCATCATGCGCGTCAGAAACTCGGTGCTGATACGCGGCAGCAGCGTGTTGGTCAGGATTGCGTCGATCATGCGTCCGCCGCTTTCGAGTTCGGTGCAGCGGCTGCCGATCAGCTTCACGACGTCGTCGTCGTAGCTGAACGGAATCTTGTGCGACACGCGGATGCGTTTCTCGATCCGGCCGAGCTGCAGCCGGATGATCGCGCCGAGCATCTCGTCGGACAGCGGAAAGTACGGAATGACCACGACGCGCCCGAGCAAGGCCGGCGGAAACACCTTCAGCAACGGCTCGCGCAGCGCTTTCGCAATACCTTCGGGCTCCGGCATCAGCTCCGGGTCCTTGCACAGGCTCGTGATCAGATCCGTGCCGACATTGGTGGTCAACAGGATCAGCGTGTTCTTGAAGTCGATCACGCGGCCCTCGCCGTCTTCCATCCAGCCCTTGTCGAACACCTGGAAGAACAGCTCGTGGACGTCGGGATGCGCCTTCTCGACCTCGTCGAGCAGCACCACGCTATATGGACGGCGGCGCACCGCCTCGGTCAGCACGCCGCCTTCGCCGTAGCCGACGTAGCCGGGCGGCGCGCCCTTCAGCGACGACACCGTATGCGCTTCCTGATACTCGCTCATGTTGATCGTGATGACGTTCTGCTCGCCGCCATACAGCACCTCGGCGAGCGCCAGCGCGGTCTCGGTCTTGCCGACTCCGGAGGTGCCGGCGAGCATGAACACGCCGATCGGCTTGTTCGGATTGTCCAGACCCGCGCGCGAAGTCTGAATGCGCCGCGCGATCATCTCCGTCGCATGAGCCTGGCCGATGATGCGCCGGTTCAGGTTCTCCGCGAGCTTCAGGACGTTTTCGATTTCGTTGCGGACCATCCGGCCCACCGGTATGCCGGTCCAGTCCTGCACGACGGAGGCGACCGCCTGCTGGTCGACGGTCGGCAGGATCAGAGGATCTTCGCCTTGATGCTGCGCGAGCTGCGCCTGCAACTCGCGCAGTTCGGCGAGCTGCGCTTCGCGCGTCACGGTGTCGCTGGCGGGGTTGTCAGTCGCGCCGGTTGCCGCTGTTTCGTTTACCGTTCCGTTCGCAGCTTCGTTCGCTTCGTTCGCTTCGTTCGCTTCGTTCGCTTCGTTCGCTTCGTTCGCTTCGTTCGCTTCGTTCGTGCGGCTGGCTTGCGCCGCGCCTTCCACCTTGCCGGTCTCGCCGCGCAGTTGCGCGCGCAACGCGAGAATCCGCGTCACCAGTTGTTTTTCCGCCTGCCAGCGGGTGTCGAGCGTGGCGAGACGCGCCTGTTCGGCGGCGAGCTTTTCCGCCGCGGCGGCTTCACGCTCCCGCGTGTCGACGCCCACCGCGCTTTCCCGGCCGATGATCGCCAGTTCGGTTTCGAGCGCGACGATCCGCTTGCGCGAATCGTCGACCGCTGCGGGCGTCGCATGCTGGCTGACCGCCACGCGCGCGCAGGCGGTGTCGAGCAGGCTGACCGCCTTGTCGGGCAACTGCCGCGCCGGAATGTAGCGATGCGAAAGACGTACCGCGGCTTCGAGCGCTTCGTCGAGCACCTGCACCTTGTGGTGCTGCTCCATCGTCGAGGTGACGCCCCGCATCATCAGGATCGCGCGGGTCTCGTCCGGCTCGCTGACCTGCACGACCTGAAAGCGCCGCGTCAATGCGGGGTCCTTCTCGATGTGCTTCTTGTATTCGGCCCACGTGGTCGCGGCCACCGTGCGCAGCGTGCCGCGCGCGAGCGCCGGCTTCAGCAGATTCGCCGCGTCGCCGGTGCCGGCCGCCCCGCCCGCGCCGACCAGCGTGTGCGCTTCGTCGATGAACAGGATGATCGGCTTTTCCGAGGCCTGCACTTCCTCGATCACCTGCCGCAAGCGGTTCTCGAACTCGCCCTTCATGCTCGCGCCCGCCTGCAACAGACCGACGTCGAGCGTGCGCAACTGCACGTCGTGCAGCGACGGCGGCACGTCGCCCGCCGCGATGCGCTGCGCGAAGCCTTCGACCACCGCGGTTTTGCCGACGCCCGCTTCGCCCGTCAGGATCGGATTGTTCTGGCGACGGCGCATCAGGATGTCGATCACCTGGCGAATTTCCTCGTCGCGCCCGACGATCGGGTCGAGCTTGCCGTTGCGCGCCTGTTCGGTCAGATCGGTGGTGAAGCGCCGCAGCGCTTCCTGCTTGCCCAGCGCGGCGGCCGGCACCGGGCCGCCCGTGGTGTCCGCGTCGCCGCCTTCGCGCTGCGCGCCGCCCGCCCGAAAACCATCGCTCGCGCTCAGCGCCGCTTCCGGCGACTCGCGCAGCAGGCCGTGAAACTCGTCGACGAGCGAATCGAGCTTGATGCGCTCGAACTGACGCGAGATGCCGTAGAGCCCGTTGCGCAGCGACGGCGTCTTCAGGAGGCCGACCACCAGATGGCCGGTGCGCACCTGCGACTCGCCGAACATCAGCGAGCCGAACACCCAGCCACGTTCGACCGCCTCCTCGACTTGCGACGAGATGTCGGTCACCGAAGCCGAACCGCGCGGCAGACGGTCGAGCGCTTCGGTCAGATCGCGCGCCAACGCGGAAGGCTCGAGCCCGTAGTGTTTGATGATGCGGTGCAGGTCGGAGTCCTGCAGTTGCAGGATCTGGTGGAACCAGTGCGACAGCTCGATATAAGGATTGCCGCGCAACTTGCAAAACACGTTCGCGCTCTCGATTGCGCGGAATCCGAGCTTGTTCAGCTTGCCGAACAACGCTGCCCGTTTGATCTCGGCCATTTTTCTATTCCCTCGATGATGTCGATGGCGGCGCCCCCGCGGACGCCTCGCGGGCCGCCGCGGCAATCCGTGAACGGCCGTCCGGACCGGTCGGCCGCAACACCAGTTGACGCTGATCGCCGCGCGCCGGGCGGCCGAGCGTCCAGGTGGTGTAACCGAGGCGCATGTGGCGCCCGAGCTTCAGGCGTGGCACCTCCTCCTGTTTCAGCACCAGCCGGAGATCCCAATCGAGCCCGTCGCGCGCGTAATTGCGCACCCAGTCGACGAGGCGCTTCAGACTCTCGCCGCCCGGCAGGAAGCGCTCGTAATCAGCGCGGCTCAACGGGCCGATGACGATGCGGAATTTATGCTGGCAATCCCAGACGCGCGCGCCGAGCAGCGTCGACACGCCGAGCGCGGCCGAACCGTCCGGCGCGCCCAGACGCAACAACGAATTCGCGGGCAGCGTCATCCAATGGCCGACCCACTGCTCGATGTCGACCGGCAGGTTGAAAAAGTGCGCCAGCACGAGTTTCAAGCCGGCGGCCGGACGGGTCGGGCCGCCCAGCAATCCGGCGAAGTGCAGTTTGGCGAAATCGGGCACCGCGTCGCGCTCGCGCAGCGTCGGCTCGCCCAGCCCGAACACGCTGCCGACATAAAAGGAAAAGCGATCGCGCCCCGGACGGTCGAGACTCACGGCCGGTTGCGCATTGGCCCATGCGCGATAGAACAGCGACACCATCCGGTGGTGAAAGACATCGAGAAAGCGCGCGAAGGTCGGATCGTTCGCGTTGCGGGCGCGGTCGCGAGCGTACTCGGTCAGATGGGTGGGCAACGGACCGTGCGGCCCGAGCAGGCCGAAGAACTTGACCGCGAGGCGCGCGGCGTGATGCTCGCCGGCCGGCGTGAAGTCACCGAGCGTCGTCGGATGGAAAACCAGTTCGGGCTCCTGCACGAAACGGATCGCATCGTCGCGCGGCTGCATCGACTCGCCGACGCGCGGCTTGTCCGCATACGCATTCTCCAGCAGCCGCACGACCTGGAAGAAGTCGAAGCGGCGCGCATCGTCTTCGAGCCGGCGCAACAGTGTCAGAGCGTCCGGCATTGTCCGACCCTCGCTGGCCAGCGCATGATCTCGCCGCGCGACAGCGTCTTCACGACGGTCTCGGTGAACGAGTTGATCGATACGTATTGCGCGAAATATTGCGCGAGCACGGCACCGAGCAGAAACGCGCCGGCGCCTTCGAACGCGGCTTCGTCGAGCGTCAGCGTCACTTCGAGACCGCGGCCGAATACGATCGGTCCCGCGCCCGGCAAGCGTCGCGTCACCGAGCGCGAATCGATCGAGCGCACGCCCTCGATCAGCCGCTGACTCGCGATCTCGTCGGCGGGACAGTAGAGACTCAGCAGATCGCGCAGCGCGCGGGCGCCCTCCTGTGCATCGTTATCGAGCAGCGACGAGTAGTTCAACGACAGGTGACTCAACAGCCGCCACGCCACGGCCCCGTGCGCATACGACGGCAGCGGCCGGCTCGGGCCGCTCACGCAGCGCACGCTCTGCACCGGCGCTTCGACATCGAGCGTGAAATCGGCGGGGCCGACGCCGACCGGCATCGTCAGTGGCAGGTCGCGATTCGTGCACAGCACCTGCAAGCCGAGTTGCCGCAGGTCAGCGCGAAACGGCGCATTGCTCGCGTCCACCAGCGCGATGAACATCTCGCTGCCGAGATAGCTCGTGCGCGGGCCGCGCTCATGCTGACGCGCCGACGGCAGACGTTTTTCGCGGCGCACCTGGTAGTACGCGCCGGCGCGATAGGTCGCGCCGAGATCGCGCGCGTAATAGAACGGCTCGAAGCGCTGCTCGCCGCCGGCGCCCGCGCTATAGCCGGTCGCACTCTCGATCTGATAGATCTCGAAGTCCATCGGCCGCGTGCGATCGGCCACCACGTGATATTCGAACTGTTCGTCCGACAGCGCGATGCGATCGGTACGCCGCGCAAAGAGATTGATCGCGGGCGTGCAATGCAGCGCGAAATTATTGGCATCGAGCGATTGTTCGAGCAGCGGATCACCGCGTTTGAGCAACACGATGACTTCGATTTCGGTGTCCGCGCAACGCCGCAACGCCGCGTGCAAACCGTCGATGGCAAGAAACATGAATCGCTGCGGAAACGCGAAATACTCCTGCAACAGCCGGTAGCCCTGGAACGACTGCCGGCTGACCGGCAGCAATGCTTCATCGTCGGCAAACCCGAGCGGCCGCAGTGCGCTCGCCGGCAACTGCACATGCCAGGACGCCGGACGTTTGGCCGGCATCACGACGACGCCGCTCACCGAACCGAGCAGACGCTCGTGGATACGCGTGGCCATCCCGTCCGCGCCGCGCAGATACAGCGTCAGCCGGTCGAGTTTCAACTGGTTGATTCTCAGACCAGCGGTGGCGCGTAGGCGCAGCCTGAGGCCGGCCTTGATAGCGGCGCCCGCCGCCATGCTCGCCGGCAGCGCGCTGTCGATGCCGGCGAGCGAGCCCGCGTGCGTAAAAAACCGCGCTTCCGTGATTTCGAGCGGCCAAAGCGTCAGTTCGTGCGCGCTGCGGTATTCGCAGCGCGTCGAGCCGTTCCTGTCGAGCACGCTGCGCAGCGTACTGCCGCGTGGAACCCGCACGCCGTCCGCGAGGTTGGAGCTGGTCAGGTCCGGCTGGATCTGCACCACGGCCATCGACGGCGTGGGCGCGAGGTAATGCGGGTACACCAGCTCCGCGAGATGCTGGGTGAAGCGCGGAAACTCGTCGTCGATCTTCAGTTGCACGCGCGCGGCGAGGAAACTGAAGCCTTCGAGCAGACGCTCCACGTAGGGGTCCGCGCATTCGAGGTTTTCCAGTCCGAGGCGCCCGGCGATCTTCGGAAATTCGCGCGCGAACTCGCCGCCCATCTCCCGAAGATGCTGCAGTTCCTGGCTGTAGTATTTGATCAGGTCTGGATTCATGGCTTCAGCGCGGCCCGCCCTGGTCGATCACGCGGATTTCGCCGACTTCCAGGTCGAGTTCGGTCCTGAAGTAGAGCCGCTCCGGATACGGCTGCGCCCACAGATCGCCCTCCACCAGAAACGACACGGTGTTGTGGCGCCCGGTCGTCTCTTCGAGTTGCATCGAACTGACCCGCACGGTGTCGCGCAGAATGCGCGGCTCGAACGCCCAGATCGCATCGCGCACGAGCCGCTCGAGCCGCGACGGATCGATGCCCGAGGCGGTCTTGCCGGCGATGTCCGGCAGGCCGAAATTGATCACGGAGGTCGCGACATACGGATAGCCGCTCAGATCCTGCACCGACGCGAGGCCATTCGCGTTCAGCAGCCAACCGAGATCGCGCTGCACGCTCTCGCGCAGCGCGCGCATCGACAGAACGCGCCGCTCGCGCGCTTCCTGCTTCGCCTCCGGTTCGAGATCGGTCAGCCGGTCGAGCAGCGACGGTTGCAGGCGATCACGCGCGGTCAGTTCAGCCATGATCCGGAGCGGCCGCGCCGTCCTGTTCGGGAGGCGCGTCGCCGTTCGTCAGTTCGATGGTGCGCACGTCGAAGAGCGCGTAGTCGTTCGCATCGGAGGCGAACATACGCTGTCCCACCGGCCGCGCGAGCACGGGATCGTCACCGATCCATTCGGTCAGGCGCGCGAGCCACAACGCTCGATTCGGCTCGGCGAGCGTGCCCGGATAGCGGGCGGGAATCAGACCGGCGGCCTGGCCGTCGTTGGACCACGTGAAAACGGCCGGCATCCAGACGCGGTCGCGCAGGTCGGACGGCGGCTCGATTTCGATCCGTTTGATGCGCGAAAAAGGAATCCAGTAATAGCGGCCGTTGAGCACGGCTTCGAGTGTCGGGCCGAGCCGGTTGTCGGCGTCGGCGAGCCACCTGAACGGTTCGCCGTTCAGTGCGCCGGCGGTGGCGGGCGCCTCGTCGAGCGCCCGCGCGCGCGCGGCGGCCGCCGCGCCGCTATCGCCCGCGGTGTCGAGCCGCAATGCCTCGAGGAGCAGCGCAAGCCAGCCGGTCGGCTCGCCGAAGATCAGCGGCGCGCGCTCGCCTTTGAATACCGCTTCGCGCAGCGCCTCGCATTGCAACGCTTCACGATAGGTTTGCACCATCGGCAACGCGGCCGCGTCGAGTTCGCCGACGACGTTCAGTTGCGTCAATGCGCGATCCCAGGCGCCCGTCACCGCGAGCAACTGGAAGAGAAAGACGCGATAGGCGGCTTTCGACGGATCCTTGCGAACCTGTTTTTGCAATTCGCGCAGACATCCGTCGAGATCGCCTTCGCGCAAGCATTCTTCTGCGTTCATGCCGGTTCGCTCCGGTCTGCTGTCTCGAGTCGTCCCACCCGCCGCCGCACTGCGGCGGCAGGACCGCCGCAGTGCAGTCGCCCTTTGCGGTCAGCCGATCAGGTAGTCGCGTTGGCGGGGATGTTCCACTTCACTTCGACCACCCCGCCTTCCTTCTCGCCCTTCGCGTTTTGCGGCTGGTACTCGACATGGAATTTTTCGAAGTTGAGCGTGACGTTCTCGGTGAAGCGTTCTTCGCCGCCCGAGCCGCCGGTCGAATACGAGCTGATCAGCACGCCGTTCAACGTGATCTTGTAGTACTCGAGCGGATTGTCGCCACCTGCCTTGCGCACCGTCAGCAACGCCGTGTCGATGTGCGTGCCTTTGGTGCAGGCTGCCATGATCGGCGGACTCGCCTTGTCGCTGTATTTGGTAAATGACAGGTCCTGCACCGACACCTTGCCGGCGCCGCCGCCCGTGCCCATGTGCATCGTGCCGCTCTGGCTCATGCCCCAGCTCCACGCGAGCACTTCGATTTCTTCCTTGTGGGTCTTGTCCTGCGACTCGCCCTTGATATCGCCCAGCTTCATGAACATGTCGATGGCCATCTTCTTCTCCGCTCAAAGCAATTCGTCACTGAATGGGGATTTCCGTCATGCCGCCTTGGCGGACGGAAGCTTCGAAACCAACCGTAGCGATACGGTCAGGCCTTCCAACTGGTAGTGCGGACGCAGGAAAAACTTCGACGTGTAATAACCGGGATTGCCTTCGACTTCCTCGACGACCACCTCGGCGGCCGCCAGCGGGCGTCGTGCCTTGGACTCTTCCGTCGAGTGCGCCGGATCGCCGTCGACGTACTGAAGGATCCAGTTCTGCAGCCAGCGCTGCATGTCGTCCCTCTCCTTGAAACTGCCGACCTTGTCGCGCACGATGCACTTCAGGTAGTGAGCGAAGCGGCTGCAGGCGAACAGGTAAGGCAGACGCGCAGCCAGGTTCGCGTTCGCGGTGGCATCGGGGTCTTCGAACTCGGCGGGCTTGTGCAGCGACTGCGCGCCGATGAAGGCGGCGAAATCGGAGTTCTTCTTGTGCACGAGCGGCATGAAGCCGTTCTTCGCGAGTTCGGCTTCGCGGCGATCGCTAATGGCGATTTCGGTCGGGCACTTCATGTCGATGCCGCCGTCGTCGGTGGGGAACGCATGCACCGGCAGGTTCTCGACGGCGCCCCCCGACTCGATGCCGCGAATCCGCGAACACCAGCCGTACATCTTGAACGAGCGGTTGATATTGGTCGCCATCGCATAGGCGGCATTGGCCCATGCGTATTTGCCGCTGTCCGCGCCGGCGGTGTCTTCCTCGAAATCGAATTCCTCGACCGGATTGGTCTTGGCGCCATACGGCGCGCGCGCGAGAAAACGCGGCATCGCGAGACCGACGTAGCGCGCATCCTCGGATTCGCGCAGCGAGCGCCACGCCGCATGTTCGGGAGTCTGAAAGATTTTCGTCAGGTCGCGCGGATTGGCCAGCTCCTGCCATGAATCCATCAGCATCACCGCGGGATCGGCGCCGGCGATGAACGGCGCATGCGCGGCCGCCGAGATCCTGGATATCTGCGTCAGCAGATCGACGTCGGGCCCGCCGTTGTCGAAGTAATAATCGGCCACCAGCGCGCCATACGGCTCGCCGCCGAACTGGCCGTATTCCTCTTCGTAGAGCTTCTTGAAGATCGGGCTTTGATCCCACGCGGTGCCCTTGTACTTCTTGAGCGTCTTGTACAGATCGCCCTTCGATACGTTCATCACGCGGATCTTCAACGTCTCGTCCGTCTCGGTGTTGTTGACCAGATAGTGCAAGCCGCGCCACGCGCTCTCGACTTTCTGGAACTCTTCCGAGTGGATGATCTGATTGATCTGGCCGGTCAGCTTCTCGTCGATCTGCGCGATCAGCGATTCGATCGTCGCGAGCACATCGCCCGAAATCACGTTCGTATCGCGCAGCGCCTGTTCAGCGAGCGTGCGCACCGCCGTCTCGACGGCTTCCTTCGCCTTCTCGCTCTTCGGCTTGAATTCCTTTTGCAGCAGATTCGCGAAATCGCTCGTTTCAAGCGACGCCTCGCCGGGTTGCGCTTGCCCTTGGGTGCTAGGTTCAGCCATGGTCAGACTCCCCTGTAGATCACGCTCATTGCTGCGGCTTCGGTGCGGACGCCAACGACTGCAGCAACGCGGGATCGTTGAGCAGTTTCGCGATCAGCTCCTCGGCGCCGGTCTTGCCGTCCATATAGGTCAGCAGGTTTTGCAACTGGCCGCGCGCCTCCAGCAGCTTCGACAACGCGTCCACCTTGCGCGCGACCGCCGCGGGCGAAAAGTCGTCCATGCTCTCGAAGGTCATGTCGACCGCGAGGTTGCCCTGACCGGTCAGCACGTTCGGCACCTGCACGGCGACGCGCGGTTTCATCGACTTCAGACGCTCGTCGAAGTTGTCGACGTCGATCTCGAGAAACTTTCGATCCGCCACCGGCGCGAGCGGGTCCGCCGGCTGACCGGAGAGATCGGCCAGCACGCCCATCACAAAGGGCAGATTGACCTTTTTCTCCGACCCGTAGACTTCGACGTCATATTCGATCTGAACTCGCGGCGCTCGATTGCGCGCGATGAATTTCTGGCTGCTTTCCTTGGCCACGACCATTCCCCTGGTTGACGCCGCACGGCCGCAAGCAGCGTGGCGCATGACTGGCGTTGCTAGAAGCGAAAAAGCCCATCCCCGCCTGACTGCTTACTCGTTTTCGATACCGCCGGCCTGCCTGGCCTGGCGCACGCCTTCGGGCGCGAGGTCTTGCAGAATTTCCATGAAGTTCCTGTCGACCAGCCGGCGCGCGCGCAGCAGCAGCAGCGGCACCGGGCTGGAGGGTTCGTGACGCTCGTAGTACGCGCAGATCTTGTCGATCATGCGGATCACGTCCTGACGGTCCGTGATGTCGCCGGACAGCGGCACGGGTGCCGGCGCCGCGCCGGCGCTTTCGCCCGGGGTCACGTCGCCGTTCGGCGATGCCTGCGGCGCTCCGTCCGGGACATCGAGACGCTCGCCGAGAAAGTCGGCTGCACGCCGCAGCAGCCTCGATAGCGGCGACAGATCGATGGAGCGCGCCGCGCCGACACGCTCGGTCAATACCGTCTCGATGCGCATCGCGCTATGCGTGGCCGCGAGCAAGGCCGTGTGGGCTTCGGCGGCGTCCTGGCGGGCGTCGGCGATCACCGCGTCGATCGAGCTCAGCGACGCCGCCTCGACGCCCTTGGGCAGCGGCACTTCGCCGGTCGCATATTCGATGTCGCGCAAGCTGACGCCACCGTGCGCGCGCGACGACGCGAGCGGTGCGTCGCGCACGTCCACCAGCATGCCGGACGGTTCGACGAGGGCGGCGAGCGCGTTGACGCGGGCGGTCGGATCGTTGTCGTCGTCGGGATCGAGCTGTGGATAGACATGGTCCCAGCGCTGTTCGAGCAGGCCTTCGACGAGCGCGAGGCCCTCGGCGAAGCCAGCGAAACGTCGGCGATTGAGTAGCGCGCGCGCCAGGTGTACCGCGACGCGCAAGTCGCGGCCTTTTGCGAGCAGATCAAGCGATAGCGCTTCGGCCACTTTCCAGTCAGGCGGCGTGGCGGCGACCATGGTCTCGCCGAACTGCACTTCCGGCTTGCCGTGGACGACCTGCTCGAGCGCAAGGAAGTCAGGGTCGTACTCGAGGTCGTCCCCGCATGGACTGGCAGCTGATATGTCGGCAAGCATTTCGCCCGCGAGAAGCGTGGCCATGTCTGGTATCGGTCTCGGATGAGTAGTCTCGACGCACCGTAAGTGACCGGTACGGGTTGCCCTTGCCCGCCGGGAATCAGCGTTCCCGGAAATACGTGTTAACTCTGATTAGATTACCTTCGCCAGCTATTGCGATGTTTTTAGCGAGCGTTGTCCTTTCTCGGCGGCAATCCGATATGAGAATAGCACGCAGCCCGGAAAATCAAAGCCGGATAGCAATAGAAACGGATTTTGTTTAATTAAGCGAAACAGTATATGTAATACCATTCAACTCCATAAACACTTAAGAAGTTTTAACCTTTTCGTTCCGGCACCATTAAAATCACAAGCTCGGACAGTCGTCTTACGACCTCACCAGCGCGCCCTTTCAGGTCGGTCGATTGGCGGGATCGCCCAACATCTGGATAAACGAATCAGGTGCCCGGATTTTTAAAAAATTTGACTTTCCCGGCTTGCCGGTAAGCGCTTACGTTGCGTCCAGGGTTAGTCCTGATAGCGATAGAACCCGTCGCCGGAGCGGTGAATAACATATTAAGTTTTACCTTGTAATAAATAAAACGTGCCAATAGACTAAGTCTGTTTTCGAATCACGCGCCGGTTGCACGGCGGAATTGCCGGTATTGCAAGCGTTTGGCATACGCAATCTGCCCGATATGGCGGCAAAAGCGAGTGCCGGATTCATTGGGGACAGAAAACCGGCGCACCACACACGCGGCGAAATGGGTAGTGTCAGCAGCCGGGCTCCGCCCTCAAGAAGCGGGGCTCACCACCTTCGGGGTGAAAAGTGGCAGATATCCAAAGCGCTGCAATTGCCGACCACGCTGGAGAAAGCGCACTGCCCGACCTGTGGCAACGCCGCACCTGCCTGAGCCACGACGAAATGGCGTCGATCTATACGATCGTGCGCCGCGCGCTGACCGGCTACCATCCGTCGGAATTGCAGGCGCTGGGCGAGGACAAGGAAGAACTGATCTCGCAGTTCCTCTATCTCAAGGTGTTCCGCCTCGATACCGCGCCGACGGCATTGCCCACCTTCCCGCTGCACAGCGCGCCTTCGACCAGCCATGCCGTGTGCGCCTATTTCCGCCGCTATCTGATCGACTGTCTGCGCAGCGCGAGCCATCAGCGCAACGTGTCGCTCGACGAAGGCGACGTGATGCTCGAAATCGACCGGCAAACGGCTTTTCATCCCGATCCGATCGGCTCGGTCCTGTTGCAATACGGTCTGCACGAAGCCGAGGTACGCGAATCCGCGTCGCATTTCATCGCTTCGCTCGACGACGCCGAGCGCATGCTGCTCGCCGGCAGTCTCGGCTGGCTGTCGAACGAGAAAGGCGGTCTGTCGCAGGTGGCCGCGCGTTACGGCATCGCGTCGTATCACTACCGGGCTCGCAAGCTTGGCGTCACGCTGAAAAAAGGCTCGATACCCGCCGACTTCGCCCGCACGCAAATCGGCCGATGGATCGAGCACAACCTCGGCATCGACATCTCGCCGGGCAATCGCATCGTCATCCTGCTGGTTCTGGGCATTCTGTCCGCGCAGTCGCACGCGCAGGAATGAGCTCGACAGACCGCGAGCATATGAGAGGTCAACGGTGCAACTTGCCACCGCGAGCCTGACCGACCGGGGCGACCGCCCGCGCAACGAAGATTCGTTCGGCGACTGGTCGAGCGAACGGCTCTACTATTGCGTCGTCGCCGACGGCGCCGGCGGACACGGCGGCGGCGACACCGCCTCGCGCCTCGTCGTCGCTTCGGTGCTGGCGGATTTGCGCTACCTGACCGTTGCCGAATTACCGCCGACGGGCGACCGGCTGATCAGCGCGCTCACGCATGCCAATGAGAACATCGTCGAAGAACAGTTGCGCGGCCAAGGCAATGAAAAAGACATGCGCTCGACGGCCGTGGTGCTCGCCATCGACCGCGAATGCGCGACGGCCGCGTGGGCCCATTGCGGCGACACCCGCCTCTACTGTTTCCGCCACGGCGAGATCTGCGCGCGCACGCGCGACCACAGCATGGTTCAGCAGATGGTCGACGCGCGGCTGCTCGCCGAGGAGGAGATGCGTCATCATCCGCGCCGCAACGTGCTGTATGCGGCGCTGGGCACGCGCGACGCACTCTCCATTGCGGGCGTCGACGGCACTTTCGCGCTGCATGACGGCGACGCTTTCCTGATCTGCACGGACGGCCTGTGGGAGTACACCGACGACGCCGGCATCGCCGACGCGCTGGCCCATGCGGCGACACCCGGCGCCTGGCTCGACGCGCTCGCGCAACAGGTGCGCGCGAGCGCCAGCACGAATCACGACAACTTCACGGCGTTCGCGGTGTGGGTCGGCGACGACGACGCCCAGGCGACGCAATTGATGCCCAGCCCGGCACAGGCGTAACGCAGCGGATCAGCATCGGAACGGGGCTCGCATCATGCCGATCTCGATCATCATTCCCTGTCTGCAGATGGCGGCAACGCTTGGCCGCGCACTGGAAAGCTGCCTGATCCAGCCTGAGGCCGCGCAAATCATCGTCGTCGACGATGGCTCGACCGATGCTTCGATCGAAGTCGCGCAAGATTACGGCCGCCTCGACGCGCGCGTGGAAGTACTGCGCATGCACGTGAACGGCGGCGTCGCCGCCGCGCGCAACTGGGCCGCGATGCACGCGACCGAGGATCTGCTCGGATTCATCGACGCCGACGACGAATATCTGCCCGGCGCGCTGGCCGCGGCGAGTGGCTATCTGCAGCGTTGTCCGGGCGAGGCATCGGTACGGCTCGATGTCGACTATGCGGGCTTTCCGCGCGCGATCGTCGAGCATCCCGATTTCGATAAATATGCCGCAATCCTCAGCAACACCGTGCCGAGCAGTCTCGTGATCCGGCGGGCGGTGTATCGCGCGCTGGGCGGGTTTCCGCTCGACGCGTTCTTTCGTCGCGTCGGCGGAGAAGACGGCGCGTTTTCGTGGGCATTGAGCAGGCTGTTCGGCAACCGGCGGCTGATCGACGCGAAGCGGGTGCGCCAGCATTACCACCCCGCCATCCACGCTGAACGATTCTTCCGGATTCACCTCGGGATGGAGCAGCCCGTCCATCAGGAGGTCGTCGAAGCATGGCGGCTCTCGCAACGGTTCGTCGCGAGCGCCGAGGGCGCCATCGCGCAACTGCGCGCGCTGCATTCGCCCGCAGGCGCCGCGCCACCCGTCCCGCCCGCTTCGCCTGGCTCCCGCTAGTAGTCACCGCAGCCGTGCTGGGTGTTCGTCAGCAGGCAGCTGTTCAGGTTCGGCTGCGAACGCACCCGCTTCCATTCGACCGCGAGGATGTCCTGTTTCTCGCCAGGCGGCGTCGTGCTGAAGAGCGGCTGGTTCGAGCCGATGCAGATGTTGGTGCCCTGCAGATTGTTTTCGTAGACGAACGTCTGCTCCTGGCTACTGAAAAACGTCTGCAGACCGCTTTGCGCGACCGGATTGGGGATCGGGCCCTGCGGGTTCGAGATCGTGCTCGGAAACGGAATCACCGTCAGCGTGCCCGGCACTTCGTTGACGATATAGCCCACGCTGGACGTGAAGTTGGGGTCGATCGGATAGCCGCCCGCCGGTGAAGTCAGAGTGGCCGTGGTCGTCTCCGAGCCGCTCAACGTGCCCGCGGCGGTATCGCCGTTGATCAGGCCGCTCGTCGTGTAGGTGAACGCCGGGTTGGGTGCGCCGACGTAGCGCGTCGCGCCGTCGGCGGTGACCGTGACCGTCGGCCGTGCGACATAGACGAAATGATTTCCGGTGGTGGGCACCGTGCCGCCCCAACTACAGCCCGAGCCAAACAGGCAGCCGTAGAAATTGGGCTGCGCGGTGTTCGGCTGCACGCTGCCGCGTGTCTCGCCGTTCCAGGTGCTGGCCCAGACTCGCCATGCGTTGCCGGCGCCAAGTGTGCCGGAGTTCGCATCGACGAACACGCCGTTCTCCATCACCAGATCGATCGAGCCGCCCGCGCTCAGATTCGTATTCGGAGCCGTCGCGGACGGCGTGCTCGCGCCCAGCCCGATATTGCCGGTCGTAGCGGTCGCGACGAGGCTGCCGGTCAGCGTGGAGTTCGTCACGCTCATCGGGCTCAACTGGCTCGCGGCGGAGTCGAACGTCTGGCTCGTCAGCGGGCCGATCACGAAGCCATGCGAGTTCGAGAAGTCGACGCTCCCCGCCTTGGCCATCGCCAGCACGCCGACGTCGTTTTGCGGATCGGTCAGCGTGAAGGTACCGGGGCCGGCGAGAATCAGCCCGGCGGCCTGGATGCCGCCGGGGTCCGTGACGGGACCCGCCGACAGCAGCATCAAGGTCTGGCCCGGAGTCGAGATGCCGTAGGTCAGCGCGATCCCTTGACTGCCCGCGCCCGGGTTGGACAGCGTGAGATTGTTCGCGAAGCCCGGACGTGTCGGCACGCAAGTCGAGCCGCCCGATACGCACTGTCCGCCGACGGTGATGCGCCCGGTTTGCGTGCTGGACCCGAGCACGATGCCGGGAATCGACGCGAAGGTCGAGAAAGTCGGGGCGTCGATGCTGAGACCGCCGCCCGTGCCGAGCAGCGTGATCGGCGTCGCGTTCCGAGCGGTGATCGTGAAGCTCGACGGGTCCACCGACGCCGGCATGATCGACAGCACGCCGCCCGGCGACGACAGCGTCGCCTGCGTGATGGCGAGGCTGCTCGCCGTGCCGTCGTTGAATGCGCGCAACACGATCGAAGCGGGATTCGTCGTTGAGATCGTCACGTTGTCGGCGGTGGCATTGGCGACCGCACTCGTCACGCTGCCGCCGGTGACAATGGAGGTCGGATTGATCAGCCCAAACTCGCTCTGCTCGGTCTCGGGCACCGCAAGGCCGATCGCGACGCACGGATCGGATGTCGTGGTCGAACCGGCAATGCCGATCGTGGTGGTACGCGTCCCGGTCGCGCTGATCGCGCCATTGGCGATCAGCACGCCGTAGTCGTTCTGCAGGTTCGGACTGCTGCCGGCCGGGCCGCTCACCGCGCCGCGGATATCGATCGCCCCGCCGTTGGTCGACGTGATCGTCGTGCCGTCGGTGATCAGCACACCCTGCACGAACGGACCGGTGCCGCTGCCGAACAGGCTCACCGTGCCCGTGCCGGTCGTCACCGATACGGGGGCTGTCTGGATGCAGTCCACGCATAGCGTGTTCTCGAACATCAGCCCGATTACCGAGTCGCCGTTCACCGCGGCTCCCACGCTTTGTCCGGTGAACTTGAGGTTGCCGCTCGTCGACTGGACCGACGACCCATGCATGTCGAGGCCGATGCTGACGTTCATGTTCGACGACACGCTGCCGGCGGCGGAAATGTCGCCGCTGCCGGTGCTCAACGTGGTGCCATAAAAATAGACGCCGTCCGCGAAGGTGCCGCCGGTGCCTGTACCGGTGACATTGCCCGTCACGCCGATCGAGCCGGTCGTGTTGGAGATCGTGGTGTTCTGAATCTCGACGCCGAAGCCCCCTTGCGCGCTTTGCGCCACGCTGCCGTTGACCGAGATCGCGCCGCCCGAACTGCTGAGCCCGGGCTGCAGCGCGGGACCCTCGCCCACCGTGGCGCCGCCGCTCAGGAACACGCCCATCGCGCTGCTGCCTGAGGAGCTGCCGTTCACGCTCAGTGCCCCGCTCGCCGTACTGGCGGAACTGCCGGATAGAAGCACGCCAATGCCCTGATCCTCGATATTCGAACTGCCGGCGCCGCTGATGGTGAGCGCGCCGCTGCCGGTTTGAATCGTATTGTCACCTTGCGCGATCACGCCGTCGTTGCCTCCGCCGCCGGCGGTAGCCGTGCCGGTGATGCGAAGCGCGCCGCTCGTCGTCGAGAGCGAGCTGGTGCCGTTGATCGCCACACCGTTGGCGTTCGGGCCCAGCGCGACGCCCGTCAGCGAGAACACGCCGCCCTCCGTGGAAATGGTCGACGAGTCGATGAAAATGCCCGACGACGACGTGATCAGATAGCCAATCGCCACGCCATTGATCGGGAACGTGCCGGTGACCGTCAGATCGCCGCCCGCGGTGTCGATGTTCGAGTTCTGGATCAGGACCGGGCTCGCGCCACCGCTTCCCAACGTCACGCCGCCGCCGTTGGTCTTCACCGTGACGCCCTGGAACGAGACCAGGCTGAGCGGACTCGTGCCGCCCACGTTCGCATCGAATACGAGGCTGAGCGGCCCCGCGCTCGACGTGATGGTGTTGTTGACCAGCACCGACCCCGTCGCGCTCAGCTTCAGCGTGGCGGGAAGCGTGCCGGTCGTGAGGTTGAGCGGCGCGTCGACGACGATGTCGCCCGCGCCGAAGTTGGGATCGGTCCCCGTCAGTACCGTCACCGACGTGCCGAGGCTCAGCGGACCGGTGAGCGCCGTGTTCAGGATGAACGTGCTGCCCGTGATCGGCCCGAACGTCATCGTGTTCGAATCGGCTGCGGTCTGCGTCGGGACCGGCGCCGCGGTGACATCCGGCACCTGCGTCACGATGTCGACCTCGAACGGATCGAGCAGCCACCTGCCGCCCTGACCCTTCGCCGCCGATGCGTCGACGCTCATGCCGGTCGTGTCGAGCGTGTGGCCGGACGTTTCGATCAAGCCGCCGTTACCGCCCTGCGGCCCGCCCTTCGCGGTCAACGCGCCGTAAATGCGGCTGGCCGTTTCGCTGTAAGCCACGACGTTGCCGCCATTGCCGTCGACGAGCGCATCCGCATGGAGGCTGGCGCTCGGCGACATCCAGATCGCATTGGCATTGCGAACGGCGGGGTCCGCACCCGCCGGGCCGCCGCCGAAGTGCACGGTTCCGCCGCCCGCGGCGCCGCTCGCATCGACGTACGCTCCGGCCAGCAGCGCCACGTCGTAGCCGGTCACGTCGATCCTGCCGCCGGTTTGCCCCGCGCCGCCGCTGGCGTCGAGCGTCCCGCTCACCTGTGTCACGCCGTTCGTGCCGCCGTCGAGCAGAATGCGGCCGTCGTGTTCGCTCAGGCTCTGCGCGCGCACGATGCCTTGCTGGTTGATGACGGTGCCCGCCAGCGCGTCGGCCGTCTGTGCGCTCATCACCACGGTGCCGCCGTCGGCGGCCAGCGTGCCGGTATTGCCGATCAGCGCGTGCGCCGCGCCCTGGTTGATCTTCAGGGTGGTCAAACCGTCGCCGGCAAAGTCGACGGTGATGTCGTTGCCCGCGCCCAGCGCGACGCTGCCCAGTTTTGCGCTGACCGTGCCGCTATTGCTGACCGTGCCGCCGAGCAACGCGATGGTGCCGCCCGCGGCCGCCGTCAGCGACCCCGCGTTGCTGAGCGCCGCCGCGGACGCGCCGACGAAATGGAAGTTGCCGGCAAGAAAATCGGCATTGGAGATATTGAGTGTCGAGGCGATCATCGACCCCACGTTCACCGACGATCCCGGCGCAAAGATCACCCCCGCCGGATTGACGAGAAACACCTTGCCGTTGGCCTGCAGGCGTCCGGCGATCAAGCTGGGGTCGTTGCCCGTCACGCGGTTGAGCAGCGCGGCGGAAGCCGACGGCTGCGAGATCCTGACCGCTTCGCCGCTACCGATCGAAAACGCGTTCCAGTTGACGATCGCATTGGCCGAGCCCTGCGTGATGTGCATCTGTCCCGCGCCCGGCGAGTTGATGCTGACCGTGCCGGCCACCACCTGGGCGCCGGTCGGATTCGCGAGCGCGAGCGGCATATACGACGCCGCGAACAACGCGGCGACCGCGCCGGCGATCGTGCTCACATGCCCGGGTCGCCCATTGCATCGCTTGTTCATCGCACACCTCGGTGCAGATTGCTGCTGCTTGTCGTTGCGTTTCGTCTCGTTTCGTTACGTTTGGCTGCCTGCTAGAACGTCTTGGTCAGTTGCACATAAAAGCGCGGCAGCCTGTCGTTGCCGGTCGTATCGGGCCCGGTCGTGCGCCATGCGACGGTGCCCTGCAGCGCAATGCCGCCCGGCGCGGCCCAGAACGCGCCGAGACCTGCGCCACTGCGCGTGATCACGTTCGACCCTTGGCCCGGACGCGGCGTGGCGTTGTACCAACCGGTACCGAAGTCGAAGAACGTGAACACGGTCGCCCGCGCATCGATCGCAAAGCGCCCTTCGAGGGTGGCGACGAACCCCTCGTCGACCAGTGCCTCGGACGGCGAATAAGCGCGCACCGCGTGCGGGCCGCCGAGCAGGAAGCGCGACGAACTGTCGAGCGTGGTTCCGGCCCACTGGCCGGACACGCCGGCGAATACGCTGAGCCGCTCGGTGATCGCGTTCAGGCGGTTGGCGAAGAAAGTGGCGCGCACTTCGGTGCCTTGCGTGTCGCGCCCGAGCGGCGAGGCATCGAGCGCCTCGGCTTGCGCGTTGCGGAAATGCAGACTGCCGATCAACAGCTCGACATCCGCGCTATTGAAGCCGCCGCCGAACAGCGCGTCGCGGCTTTCATAGCTCAGGCCGATACTGCCCTCCACCAGCGATCTGGGATTGTGTTGATCGACGATGCCGACGTTGTCGATCAGGTCGCGATACTCCAGATTGACGCGCCCCAACAGGCTCTGATTGCGTGTGCGCACGAGCGGATGCGTGAGCGTGAAGTCCACCACGGTCGCCTCGCCCTGCGCATCGAGCGACGCGAATTCCTGGCCGAGCGCATAGTTGAGCCGCGACACCGCGACCCCGACGCGCGTGCCTTGCGCATTGATCGGCGCTTCGTAGCCGACGCGCCCGTAAAGGGTGTCGCTGCGTTCGCTGGCGAGCAGCCGCAGGTCCAGGTTGTCGCCGATCATGAACGGCGAGTTCAGGCGCGCGAGCGCGCCGAGCCGCCAGGTACCGCTGGACTCCGCGCCGAAGTTGTCGACATCGAGCGCAAAGGTCCAGCGTTTGGCCGGCGCGACGTTGACGGTCAGATCGACCGTGCCCGGCTCCTCGCCCGCTTCGATTGCCGAGGAGACCTGAATACCCGGCAGATCGGACAGCAGCAGCATGGTCCGTTCGAGTTCGTGCTGCTGCAGCGGCTTGCCCAACGGAATCTGCGCGACCCGCGCGCGCAACAGGTCTTCGCGGATCGGCGTGCCGGCCGCGATGTCGAGCCGCACATGGCCGACGCGCCCTTCGAGCACGCTCATTTCGACGTTGCCGGACGTGACGTCCTGCGGCGGGATCACCACCTGGGCGAGCAGATAGCCGTGATCGCGATAAATCTGCGTGATGCGCGCGGCAATCGCTTCGAGCCCGGCGAAACTGGTTTGCTTGCCGAGCTTGTCCTGAACGGGCGCAAGCAGTGCGTCGCTGGCGATCGTGTCGTTGCCCTTCAACCTGATGCTCTTCAGCAGGAAGGTCGGGCCGGGCGCCGTCACGGGCGCCGCCGGCGGCGGCACGACGGGTAACGCCTGAGTGCCGCCCGGCGGCGCCGGCCGGGTCTCGCGCGGCGCCGTCTGGTTCAGGATGCTGCCCGCGTTCGGCAGCGTCTGGCCCCACGCGAGCGCACTACTGCAGGCCACCGCCGCGGCGATCAGTCGGAGTCTGTTCATCGGTCTAGGGTCTGTTTGGTTCATCCCTGCTGCTGACGCGCGATGGTCAAACGCCAGCCGCCCATCAGATCGAATGGCGCCCAGAAGAACGGATGCGCGAAGCGCGGGGTGTGCAGAACCGCCAGTTGCGCGGTGCGCATCGCGTCGATCGCGTCATGGCCTTGCGCGAGTTGCGCGTAGAAGGTACGCATCGTCAGCGCGCTCGATTCGTCCGCGACCGGCCACATCGACACGATCAGGCTGGTGGCGCCGGCATAGAAGAACGCCCGCGTGAAGCCGAGAATTTCGTCACCGCGCGCGATCCGGCCAAGCCCCGTCTCGCAGGCCGACAGCGTGACGAGCGAGACGTTGTTGAGCTTCAGGTTGTAGATGTCTTTCGCCAGCAGCGCGTCCGGGCCGTCGGCCGGCTGCGTCGCGGGCGCGAGCAGAATGCTCGAGTGCAACGGATCGATCGTGTCGGCCTGGGCGTGCGTCGCCACGTGCAGCACGCGTCCGGCTGGCGCGTTGTCGCGAAAGCTCAGGCGCGTGGCATCGCTATGCAGAAACACCTCGTTGCGCGCGAACAGCGGCGCGATGCCCCGCACTTCCGCCTCGGCCCCCGGCAGCGCATAGGCAGGTGTGATGGTCGGATTGCCGAACGCGACCAGATCGCTCGCGATCTTCTGCTGGCGTTGCGCGAGTTGTACCGCGACGCTCGCCGATGGTTCGAGCGCGATCGCATGGCGTTCGATCAGAAAGCCGTCGGCATCGTGCAGCGCCTGAAACGGCAGATAGTGCAGCGCGCCGTGCGGCACGATGATGAGCCGCTCGTTCGCGCGCAAGCCGAGCGGCGCGATCAGCAACGCATCGAGCTTGTCGCCATAGGTCAGCGCGGCCGGTCGCCGGCGCACGATCGCATTGCGCAGGTCGGTCACGGCGGCCTCCATGTCCGCGCGCGCAATCGGCAAGGTGTGGCCGGTCAGGCCGTCGTTGCGCACCACCCAGACGATCAGCTCGTTGGGCAGACTGTGAAATTCGACGATCGCCTCGTTGGGCCGGAGCGCGCCGCGCGTCGCGGCAAGACTCGGCACCTGCCCGTTCAATTGACGGTCGTCGACGCCGGCGTCGACGCGGTTGCGCACGACGTCGAGCAGCGCACGCGCCCGGCTGCGTTCGGACAGGCTCCATGCGCTCTCGTAGTCGCCGGCTTCGACCGTCAGCGCGATGGCCTCTTCGAATACCGTTTGCGTGTCGCCGAACAGCGCCGTCTTGAACTCGTCGCTGCGAAACCGCGCGCGGATTTTCTCGGAGTCGTCGACGGCCAGCAGGTAGGCTTCGCGCGCATGCGGCTTGTCGCCGAGCGCGAGGTCGGCGCGGCCGATTCCTTCGTGGGCCCACAGGCGGTCGTAGTTGGCGTCGCTGGAATTGCCGCTTTGGCTCAACAGCGCTTCGAACGCGTGTTTCGCATCCTCGGGCTTGCCTTCGGCCAGCAGCAGATTGCCTTCGATGCGCCGGTAGGCGGGCGCGAGTTCCGCAGTGGCCGGTGCGCCGAGCGCATCGAAGGTTTGGCGCGCGCCAGGCGTATCGCCCTCGGCGAGCTGCGCGTTGATGATCGACATCAGCACCAGCGGTTTGTAACGCGGCGAGGCGGTCGTGAGCGCGTCTTCGTAGGCGGCCAGCGCCTGCTGCGGCTTGCCCCGGCGCAACGCGACGTCGCCGAGCACCTTGTTGGCCGGAGCAAAGACCTGCTCGGGCGCCTTCGGCGTCGAAGCGAGCGCATCGCGGGCGTAGCGTTCGGCGTTGTCGAGGTCGCCGGCATAGCTGTAGGCGATCGCGAGATCGCGTTTGGACAGGGCCGCCAGATCCGCATTGTTGGTCTGCCCGGCCACCACCAGGGCGCGCGCCGCGGCATCGACGCTGTCGCGGAAGTCGCCGCGCTCGGCGGCCGCGACGGACATGCTGCAATAGTCGTAGGCAGGGAGTTTGACGCGGTCTCGCGACAGCAGCAGACGTCCCTCGGACGTCAACGTGTTGATCGTTTCGGCGTCGCGTTCGCGTTCATCGGCCTGACGAAAGCCGAACGACTCGGGCGCGAGGGCCACGGCGCTCGCGGGCCGCGCCGCGGCGGCGGACGTGCCAGCGGCCAGCGTATTGCCCGCCGCGCCCAGCAGCATCGAGCCCATGACGAGCGCGCCCGTGATCCACGCGGCGTCGATCCGGTGTGCCATCCCGCGCGATAAGCCTTGGCGCTCGTTCACTTTAACTTCCTGCAAGAAGGCAAAAGGAAGCGGCTGGGATGGAATGCGCGTACGACCCGCAAGCTGCACGCAGCGGTTGACTAACACCGTATAGACGAATCCGGCAGGCCGATTTTGAAACCGGCGGCCGCACGCGGACCACCGCTCAGGCACGCGCGCCCGCCTGATTTCAAAAAATGACCCGCTCGTTCGTCTTAAAGACGGACGCGCCTGCGCGTGAGGGTGGCGCTCGCGTGTGCCGGGCTCTGCCGTCGTACCCTCCAGGGAGCCAAAGCCGATGAGCAGCCCCGACGACAAAACCGTGATCGTGCAACGGGCGTCCGGACCGGACGGCCAGCAGAACCCCGCCGAAGCGGCGGACGCCGATCGCACAGTCGTCACCCGCCCCGCCGCGCAGGGTTCCAACGCGCAACATGCGCTGCCCGCGGGCACACGGCTCGGCGAGTTCGAGATCGTCGATCTGATTGGCGAAGGCGGCTTCGGTATCGTCTATCTCGCCTACGACACCCAGCTAGGACGTCACGTCGCACTGAAGGAATACATTCCCGCTGCGCTGGCCTCGCGCGTCGGCGCGGCCGAAGTGTCGGTCCGCTCGGAACGTCATGAAGACACCTTTCGCGCCGGCCTGAAAAGCTTCATCAACGAGGCGCGGCTGCTCGCCCGCTTCGATCATCATTCGCTCGTCAAGGTGTACCGGTTCTGGGAGGCCAACGGCACCGCGTACATGGTGATGCCGTACTACGAGGGCGTGACGCTGCGCGACGGCTTGCGCCGCATGAGTGCCCCACCCGATGAAGCATGGCTGCGCGCCATGCTCGCGCCGCTGCTCGAAGCGCTGGCGGTATTGCATGCGGCGCAGTGCTATCACCGCGACATCGCGCCGGACAACATCATGCTGCTCAAGGGCAGCGGCCGCCCCGTGCTGCTGGACTTCGGCGCGGCGCGGCGCGTGATCGGCGACATGACCCAGGCCTTGACGGTGATCCTGAAGCCCGGCTATGCGCCCGTCGAGCAGTATGCCGAAGTGGCGGCCTTGAAACAGGGGCCGTGGACCGATGTGTACGCGCTCGCCGCGGTCATCTATTTCGCGATTCAGGGCAAGACACCGCCGCCGTCGGTCGGCAGACTGATGAGCGACACGTATGTGCCGCTCGCCACGGCGGCGGCCGGCCGCTATAGCGAGCGGTTCCTGCGCGCGATCGACCATGCGCTCGCGGTCCGCCCCGAACAGCGCCCGCAAAGCGTTCAGGCGCTGGCGAACGAACTGGGCATTGCCATCGATACGCGTGATGACGCCGCTGCGGCGATCGAACCCACGACTCGCGCTTCCGTCGAGACAGCGGGTACCAATGCGCCGCGCACAACGACGGCCGCGACAGTCGAGGCGAAGCGCAATGAGCCAGGCACAGCGGCCGTTCCTGCGCCAGGCGGTAGTCAAAAGAAGCGCACGGGCTTGATCGCTGCAGGTGCCGTTTGCGTCGTGGCGCTCGCGGCGGTCGGTACGTGGTTAGCCATGCGTTCGCCACCGGCCGCGAGCCCGGCTGTCACGGCAAGCACGGATGCGCGCGACACGGCTTCGCCGAGGCCAGGCAATGCCGCTCAAAGCCCGGCAGCCGTTGCTGCTGTTGCCCCAGTTGCCCCGGTTGCTCCTGCCTCGCCCGCCACGGTTGCCGCGCCCGCCACACCACCCGCGCAGGCCGACAACCTCGCGCCCTTCACCCCCGCGAGCGAACTCGAGCGAATCGTGACGCTGGCCGATCCATCGATTCAGATCACCGCCACACCGCGCAGCACGTCCGCCACGATCGGCAAGGATTATCTGCAGTTCAAACTCGACAGCAACCGCGCGGGCTACGTGTATGTGTTCATGGTCGATCCGGACGGTCAGTACCTGATGCTGTTTCCGAACGGACTCGATCGCAACAACCGGATCGCCGCCGGTCAGACGCTGTCGTTGCCGCGCGCCAGCTGGCCGATGCTGGCGGGCAACCCGCCTGGTCCCAACCACTTTCTGACGCTGGTATCGACGACGCCGCGCGATTTTTCCGACGGTGGATTGAAGTCCGCGGCGCCGTTCCAGTCATTCCCCGCTGATGCCCAGCAGCAAGCGGCCGCGCGTCGCGGCCCGCGCTACTCGCCGTTCGCGGGCAAGCCGCGTTGCCCGGCTGGCACGGCGGATTGCGCCGGCGCGTTCGGCGCCGCCACGTTCACCATCGATGCCGTCAAGCCGCCAGGCTAGCGCGCGCGACGTTCGCGATGGTCCGCAAGGAGGCCGCATGCAACGGGCTCAGCTTCTCCTGCTCGCGCTGACCGCCACGCTCGCGGCTTGCGCGAGCAACACGCCCGCGACCAGCGTCATCCTGGGGGACACGAGCCATACCGCGACATCGCCGGTCGAGCAGGCGGCGCCGACGGCGCAAGCGTCGCCACCCGCGCCGCCGACGATGCCTGGGCCGATGCCGGCTCCCGTAACGACACACGCGACGGTCTCGGGCACGTCCACCGGCTCCAATAACTCGCGTCCCAAGGCTGCGTTGAGCGGCGGCTTCGCCACGCGCCACGCTTACTACGAGCCGCTCGCTTTCGCTGACCTGCCCGGGTGGGACACGGACGACGTCACCGCGTCGTGGGAAGCGTTTCGCCGAAGTTGCACCGTGCTCGGCGCGCGCAGCGGCTGGTCGGAACCGTGCAATGCCGCGCGAGCGGTGGACGTTGGCGACGTCGCGGCGACCCGGCGATTCTTCGAAACGTATTTCAACGCGTACCAGATCCGCAATCCCGACCGCTCGCTCGACGGTACGATGACCGGCTACTACGAGCCGCTGCTCAATGGCAGCCAGCAGTACGGCGGCGCCTACCTTTATCCCGTCTATGGCACGCCGGCCGACATGCTCTACCTCGACGCGCGGCGCCTGCCGGACCGCGCGCGAGGTGACGTGAGCGCGGCTCGCATCGATGGACGTAACGTGATCCCGCTCAGCGATACGACGAGTGGCGACCTCAAAGGCGTCTACGCGCTGGACCTGCGCGATAGCGTGCCGGATATCCGCGACAAGAAGATTCGACTGCGGCTCGATGGCGGGCGCATCGTGCCGTACTACAGCCGCGCCGAGATCGAGCGCGGCGCACTGAAGGCGCCGATCCTCGCCTATGTCGACGACCCCGTGATGTTGTACTCGATGCAGCTGCAAGGCGCGGGCAAGGTCCGCATGAGCGACGGCTCGATCCGCCGCTTCGCCTATGCGGAACAGAACGGCCGGCCGTTTCTGCCGCCCCTCGCGCACAGCGGCAACGCGACGGCCGGCGCGCGCAAGCTCGTTGTGCGCGGCATGGAGATCGAGGTCGACATCAGCGATGACGGCGCGCCTGCTACGAGCAACGAAGGCAACGCGGCGCCCGCCGACGGTGACGATGACGAACCCACGTCGCCGTTGCTGCGCGGTTTCACCCTGGCGACGACCACGCCAACGACCGCTGGCGGACACGGTGCCGGCAATGCAACTGGCGCCGGAACCGATGCCCATGCGTCGAACCCGCCGAAACCTCATCCCGTGTATGCGGTTTCAGATCCGAGCTATGTGTTTTTTCGTGTGATCCCCGATTCACCGAACGGTCCGCTGGGGGCGTTGGGCGTGCCGTTGTCCGCGGGCCGCTCGGTGGCCGTCGATCCGCGCACCACGCCGCTCGGCGCGCCGGTATTCGTGTCCACGCGTGACGACCCTCAGGCACCCGGCGCGATCAACCGCCTGATGCTCGCGCAGGATTCGGGCGGTGCGATTCAGGGCGCCGTCAGAGCCGACTACTTCTACGGCTTCGGTCAAACCGCGCAGACCCAGGCGAGCCGCACCAAAGAGCGGCTGCGCATGTGGGTGCTGCTGCCCAAGGGATTGCGCATCGCCGCTCAGCAGACGTCGTTGAAAACGCGCGGCGGCGGGCCTGCCGCGTCTGATGCGGATTGTCTGGTCAGCGATCCGGTGCTGTGTGTGGACGATGCGCCGTAGACGTCAGGCGGAAAGTGGGCGACCCCTCGCCCAGGGGCATGAAATTTGCGGGAGCCGCGTCAACGCATCCAGACAAGGAGACCGACATGGACACGCGGCAAATCGAAGAGCTCCGTCCCACACAAATGACCCACGGCGCGCGGGAGGTCCGCGAAAAAGCCCACCAATACCGGTCCCTGAGCAGCCATGAGCTGGAGATGGCGATCGCCGAAAAGCCGATACCGGTCGTCTGCGGACCCAACGGCATACCGTTCGCGATCGATCATCACCATGTGGCGGCGGCGCTGTGGCAGGTGGGCGTGCGATCGGTTCCGGTCGTGCTGGTGCGGGATCTTTCGTCGTACACGTGGGCGTCGTTCTGGCTCAGCATGGAAAACCAACGATGGACCTTTCCGTATGACGCGCAAGGCGTGCGCCGGTCGTTTGCCGAATTGGCGGAGCACGTGTGGGAAATGAAGGACGATGAATACCGAAGCCTCGCGGCAGCGGTGCGCGATGCCGGCGGCTATGAAAAGACCAGTGTCCCGCTGGAAGAATTTCGCTGGGCAGACTTCTTTCGCGCGACGTTGCCGCGGCCCGACAGCGACGAAAAGTTCACAGCTTTGCTCAAGGAAGCCTTGAAGCTGGCCAGGAGCGACTCTGCATTGGGGCTACCGGGCTATCTCGGTCGCACGGATTGAGTCGGCGGCCCACTTAATCGTGGGCCGCACCGCCCGCCGGCACAAGAAACTGATCCATCAACGAGATCTTCAACGGCTTGTCCGCATCGAGCTTCTTCTTCCCGATCACATACTTCCAACCATCCCCGCTACCCGGATTGCGATAGAACGCGACGACCGCCACATAGTTCGTGTCGGCCCGCATCGGTTGCGACAGGCTTGCCGACGCACCGGGATTCAGCACCGATGCCATGCTCGCCTGCAACTCCTGCGCGAGCACCGTGCGGTCGTTCTTGAGCAGATCCTCGTACGACGCCCCATCGAACATCTTGCGGTCCTTCAGCTGATACACACGCACCGCGACCGATGTCGCACGACCAGCATCGTCGGGGTTCAGCGCTTCGCGCGCGGACAGATCGATGTCGAGCACCTTGATCTGCTTGAAAAACACCGCGTGATAAGCGCTCGACGACGCGTCCGATACGGATTGCCATGCGCCGCATGCCGACAGCAGCGCGACGGACGCAAGGGTGGAAACGGTAAAACGAAGGTTCGTCAATGGTCCTTTCGGCGCGTCGTTCATGACGCGGCATGAGTCAGGTACGGATTGGCGGCGGGCTTCGGAAGCGCCCGATAGACCCCGAGTGCGACCTCGATCAGGCGTTCGTTCACGGCAGGCAGCACGGTCGTCCAGCCGAGGCGCGGCGCGGGTCCGGCCGATCCGGCAGCGACCCGGCCACGCGAGTTGATCGACGGCAGCGGCGCGAGGCGCGACGACATTGCCATCCGCAGATGCACGTCGGCCTTCAGCCCGACATACAACTGCACGAACGCCATCAACTCGCGATGCAGCCACGCACCCGGCAACAGATCGTGCGCCTGCGTGGCATGGGCCGGCCGCAACGTCACGCGTACCGCGCGACGGCGATACGCAAGCCGCTTGCCGAGCACATAGCCGCCGCCGAGGCCGCGACGCGCGCCCTCGTTCACCGCGCCGGCACGAGCGGCCGACGACGTCAGCGGCTGCGGCTCGCCCGCGCGCGCGAGCGCGGGAAAGAACTCATCGACGCGCACGTCCGCGCCGGGCACTGCGAGCGCGATCACGCCCGCGAGCCCTTCAGGTGTGCGCGTTCGCTGGATCAGCAGACCGAGCAGCGCGAGCATCCGCGAATCGGACAAGCCGGCGCGTTGCGGCTTGTCGCCCCAGCCAAAGCCGGCGAGGCACAACAGATTGCGCGAATGCGCATCGCTGCCGCCGGCGCGAAAGCTCTCCGGATAGCGGTACTTCTTCCACGCCCGATACAGCAGCGTGACGAAACGATGATTGAACTGATCGAGAAAGGCCTCGACCGCTTCGTGCCCTTCCTCGCGCATCACGATCTCGTCGATCATGTGCGACGGCATCGCCGCGTCGACGCCGTAAAGACCCATGAACGTCGTGCGCACGGTCGGCGCCGCGGCACTGACCAGGGAATCCGGATCAGCAGCGAATTCGACTGCGACATTTGTTCACAGTTGCTCGGCGAGTAACTCGCTATAGTGGGCAAGGTCGATCACGGGTCCGATCGACCTTCCCAGACAGGCATTGAGTCTGTCCTTCGGCAGCCTCGATCACGCCTCGTGTTCGAGGCTTTTTTCCTTGCTGCCCCGTTAGCAAGCGATCACGTGGCCAGTATCTGTTCCGCTTGCTTTTTCACCCGCATTTCATACAGCCGACATAAATCGCGAGCTAAACGTGCTCTTTTCGTGCGGATGTGGCAGTGCATTACCGAGCGCCCGCAATGTCGACTGACAAAAAAAATCCCGCACAGGGGGGCGGGATAAAAACAACAGGACGCTGAGGAGACGAGCACGCCCTGCCTGGGACCCACACGCACCGCGGGGATACGCGTGGTTATTTCGACGCTCGCCACGACCGACAACCGTAGTCGACGGTCAACGATCGCGAGCGCTTTGAAATGCCGGGACCGCCCGGGCACCCCTGCTCGCGATCACGCCTGCCGCGTGGCACCGCGGCGCCGAGCGCCCCGTGTGGAACTCAGGCCGCCTTGCGCGCGAACCCGTCGCCCATCACGCTCACCACGTCGTCGACGACCCGAGTGGCGGCCGCGAATCCAGCCGCCAGCACTTCCCGCAGATCGGTCGACGAACGACCGGGCACCGAAACTACCCGGAAAGCGGTCGACCACTCGCCGCCGATCAGCCGCGTCTTCAACGTGACGCTCGCCACGTACGCGCGCCGCGCCGTGGCGCCGCCGACATGGGTGGACATATCGGTCGCGCGCAACGCGTTGACCACGATGTCGAATCCCCGATAACGATAGGTTTGCTCCATGCTCTTCTCCGTCTTCACCCATTGCGACACAACAGCATTTCGCCATGTATCGATGCTGCATCATTCTCGACTCGCGTTTGTCAACAATTGTCATATCCCGGGCGATTCCCGGTTAGGGCTTTCCCTGCTCTCGACCTGCCAATTCCTGCGTCAACCATGCTCAATGACGAGCAAAACAGTTTTACTGTGAGATTAGATATCTGCTTTACAGATTTTGGAACAATGAATCACAAGGCTCCATGCAATGTGAAGTCATCGGACCGGCAAATTCGGATTACAGATTCATACCGTTTATTCAGATTCGATTGAATAGGCTTGATGAATCAAGCCCCACGAACCATCTCGAAATAGAAAGCCATATCCCAAAATAAAGACCGGAACTCATCCGGCGCTTCAGTAGTCCGAACACTGCCATTGCCCATCGTGGCGCCCTCTGGCGAGCCTGGCTCCGCCCGGTTCGCCGTCATCCGCTCGTGGTCCGATAAAAAGTACGCTGCGTCTGGCCGCATCGTCCGCTGCGTTTGAATAAAGCGTCCGTCCCTGTACGTCGCTCGATCGCCAGCGGCAAAGATCGTGTCATTACAGACCGCAGATCGCTTATCGGATTGAATGAGCCTGAATAAGGAATTGCTGGTGAAACATCTCGCTGGTCCAATATCGCAATTGTGTCGGCATTCTCTGCCTGCCTCTTTTATGCCTTGTCGCGCGAGTTGCCTCGGTGCCACCCTGATCACGCGTTCGCGTCGCCGCGAAGCGGGGGAGCGTGCACGATGAGCGTCTTCCAGATTGCCGGTGCGCTGTTCGCCATCGTCGCGCTGTTCGGCGTCCTCAATTATCGATTCATCAGGTTGCCCGACACGCTCGGCATCACCGCGGTGGGGCTCGTCGTCTGCGTCGGCATTTCTGCGCTCGGGTTCTACTATCCGGCGATGGCGATCGCCGCGCGCAAGATCGTCGTGCAGATCGATTTTGCCGACATCGTGTTTCACGGCCTGCTAAGTCTGCTGCTGTTCGCCGGCGCGCTGCACGTCGATCTGTCGAAGATGCGCACGCAGCGGCGCGCGGTGCTGATGCTCGCGACGATCGGCGTATTGATTTCGATCGCGGTGGTCGGCTTCGGCTTTTACTACGCGGCGCAATGGCTCGGCCAGCCGGTGAGCCTGCCGTGGTGTCTCGTGTTCGGCGCGCTGATCTCGCCGACCGATCCGATCGCGGTACTCAGCGTGCTCAAGCGCGCGGCGGCGCCCGAAAGCCTCGAAACCAAGATTACCGGCGAATCGCTGTTCAACGACGGCACGGCCGTCGTCGCATTCGTCACGCTAGTCGGACTCGCGACCGGCGCGAACGAGTTTTCCGCGAACGCGATCGCATTCGATCTGCTGCGCGAAGTCGCCGGAGCGCTCGTGCTCGGCGCGGCGCTCGGCTTCGGCGCGTCGCTGCTGCTGCGAGGTATCGACAGCTATCCAGTCGAAATCCTGATCACACTCGCACTCGCGACCGGCGGCTATAGTCTCGCGGAAGCGCTGCACGTGTCAGCGCCTCTCGCGGTCGTGATCATGGGGCTCGTGATCGGCAATCACGGCGCGTCGACGTCGATGTCGGAGAAGACGCGCGAGCATCTGTTCAACTTCTGGGACCTGCTCGACGAGTTGCTCAATCTCGTGCTGTTCGGGCTGATCGGACTCGAAATCATTGCGCTGTCGCTGCGCGTCGAGATCGTTTGGCTCGGGCTCGCGGCGATTCCGGTCGTGCTGTTCGCGCGCGGCGTCAGCGTCGCGATTCCGCTGCTCGCGCTGCAGAACTTCCGGCGGCTCAGTCCGCATTCGGCTGTCGTGCTGACGTGGGGCGGACTGCGCGGCGGCATCTCGATTGCGCTCGCGCTGTCGCTGCCGGAGTTTCACGGACGCGAAATGTTCATCGGCGTCACGTATCTCGTCGTGGTATTCAGCCTACTGATTCAGGCGACCACATTGGGCCCGCTGATCCGTCGGCTCAATATCCCGGCCGCTCACGCAACCCGGCCGGCCCCGCCGGACTCATCGCCTGCACAAAATGCGCGCTAATCGTAAAGTGGATACCTACGCCGATCTGCACCGCGAGGTTGGTGAGAAAATCCAAACACGATCCGGGACCGGCGCGAGCGGCTCTCGCGTCGAATTCGACATTGGATTGGAGCGCCCGATTTAAGCGTTTTCTGAGCAGTGCCGCCGCGATTCTGACCCGGGGCGGCGCACCAGCAGGCGAGACCGATGGCGAGTCGAACCGCCGCCGTCTCCCTCCGGCCACGGTTCACGCCGCGGCCCTGGCTCGGACTTCAACGAGTCCGCCGCCAGTTTCTGGCTTACTTTCCGCCAGTTTCCGGACCGTCGCGCCTGTCGCGGCGCCGGGCATTTGGCCGTCAATGCCGGTTCTCCCACATACCTGGCAGGCGCGGTTTGTCATCCTGTCGATTCAGGCGTCCGAAGGAGTTCGCCATGTCGGTCTATGTCGATGAAGGGTTCCGGCCCTGTGTGACGGAATGCGCGACGGTCGCGTTCCGCGTGTGCTGCGACGATCGTGCGCAGATTTTTGAAGTCAGCGCCGACGCGCTGGTCGAGTTCTGTGGCGCCGTGAGCCGTCGCAGGCAGGACCTGTTGGTCGCGTTCGAGGATGCGCAGGACGAGATCCTCTCCGTAGCCGCGCAGCGATGGCAGTTCACGCCGAGCGAGCCGGTGCGGCTCGGTCTCGACGAATTCAAATTGGTCAGACATTAGGCGCGAGAAACGCCTTCATGAGCTGGATCGCCGCCCTGCCGATGTACAACGTGACACCCGCGCTCGACCTCGAATGGCGCGAGTGGCTCGACGACGTGCTGCGCCGGGTCAAGCCCGCGTGCCGCATCGTCGAACCGGACGAGGAACTGCACGGCTTCTGGCGGCGCCCGAATCTGCTGATTTCCCAGACCTGCGGTTATCCGCTGATGCAGGGGCTGCACGCGCAGGTGCAATTGGTCGCGACACCCTGCTTCGATGCACCCGGCTGCGACGGCGCGCATTACTCGAGCGTACTGGTCACGCGCGCCGACGCGCGCTTCGACTCACTCGCCTCGTGCCGAGGCGCACGCGCCGCCTACAACCAGGACGATTCGAACAGCGGCATGAACGCATTTCGTCACGCGGTCGCGCCGCTCGCGCGCGCCGGCATGTTCTTCGGCGCGGTGCTGCGCACGGGCTCGCATCTCGGCTCGCTGCGCGCGGTCGCGGACAATCGCGCGGACGTCGCCGCGATCGACTGCGTGACCTTCGCCTTCGTTTGCGACGTGCTGCCGGATCTCGCGGGGCGCGTGCGCGCGATCGGCATGACCGCCGCCTCGCCGGGCTTGCCGCTGATCGCCGCGGCCAATGTGCCGCCGGCCACGATCGCCGCGTTGCGCGACGCGTTGAACGAGGCGCTGAGCGTCCGCCCCGAGCGCGCAAAACGCCTGCGTTTAAGGGGTTTTTCGACGTTGCCGCTGACCGACTACGCGCGCATCGGCGAGTTGGAAAGCGAAGCGCGCGCCGCGGGCTACGCGCGGCTCGCTTGATTCACCTACTCGCTCATCTGCCACTCGACGCGCTTATTCACCCGCCTGCTGCACCTCCAGCACCAGCAGTTGCGCGCCGTCGGTGACCTGATCGCCGACCGCATACAGCACCTCGGCGACCGTGCCCGCCGCCGGGGCGCCGATCGTATGCTCCATCTTCATCGCTTCCATCACGATCAGCGGCGCGCCCTTCTCGACCACCGCGCCTGGTTCGACCAGCACCGCGATCACTTTGCCCGGCATCGGCGCGGTCAGACGGCCTTCGCCGTGTTCGGCATCCGCGGCATGCGCGAGCAGGTTCTGCCATTCGAATGCGAGCGTCTCGCCATGGCAGAACACGTGGAACCTGTCGCCGTCGACGAATACACGCCCCGTCACGCGCGCATCGCCGATCGTCGCGCGCAATTCATGGGCGCCCGCGCCGACCGACCACGTGAAGTCCTCGCGCACGCCGTCGTGTTCGAGTGTTTGCACGAGCGCTTGCGTGTCCCCACTGCGCGCGAAGACGACCGTGAACGCGTCGGGGCTGTCGTCGTTGGCGCCGTCGTCGATCACGCGCCAGCCGAGCGTTTGCGTGTAGCCGCTATTGAGCCGCCAGTGCGACAACGCGTCCCACGGCGACGCGCCGTGCGCGGTGCCGCCCTCGCGCGTCAACAACGCGGCGCACGCGAGCGCGAGCGCTTCCTTGAACGGCTTCTGTGCCGGCGCGAACAGTACGTCGTGGTGGCGCTCGATCAAACCGGTGTCAAGTTCGCCGCTCGCGAACGGTTCGCTCGCGACGATGCGCCGCAGAAACTCGACGTTCGTGTGCGGCCCGACCACCTCGCAGGCATGCAGCGCACGCGCGAGGCGCGCCAATGCCTCCTCGCGCGTCGCGCCGTGCACGATCAGCTTGGCGATCATCGGATCGTAGAACGGCGTGATCGTGTCACCCTCGCGCACGCCGCTGTCGATACGCACCGGCGCCTTGCGGCCCGGCTCGCCGAGTCCGGCCGCGTCGATCGCGAACTCGACGCCTTCGGGCATGCGCAGATGCTTGAGCGTGCCGGTGGACGGCAGGAAGCCGCGCGCCGGATGCTCTGCGTAGATGCGCGCCTCGATCGCGTGGCCGTCGAGCTTCAACTGCTGCTGGGTGAGCGGCAAACTCTCGCCCGCGGCAACGCGCAACTGCCATTCGACGAGGTCCTGCCCCGTCACCATCTCGGTGACGGGATGCTCGACCTGCAGCCGCGTGTTCATCTCCATGAAATAGAACTCGCCGGTCGGCGTCATGATGAACTCGACCGTACCCGCGCCAACGTAGTTGACCGCGCGCGCGGCGGCCACGGCCGCTTCGCCCATCGCCCGCTTGACCTCGGCCGGGAGCCCCGGCGCGGGCGCTTCCTCGAGCACTTTCTGATGACGCCGCTGCACCGAACAGTCGCGGTCGAATAGATAAACGGCGCCGCCGTGCCGATCGGCGAACACCTGGACCTCGACGTGACGCGGCCGGGTCAGATACTTCTCGATCAGCACGCGATCGTTGCCGAAGCTGCTCGCCGCCTCTCGCTTGCACGACAGCAGCGCGGCCGCGAAGTCCGCACCGCGCTCGACCACGCGCATGCCCTTGCCGCCGCCGCCCGCGCTCGCCTTCAGCAGCACCGGATAGCCGATCGTGTCCGCCTCGCGCTGCAACAGCTGCGGCTCCTGGTCGTCGCCGTGATAGCCGGGCACGAGCGGCACCGCGGCCGCGTGCATCAGCGCTTTCGCGGCGGCCTTCGAGCCCATCGCGGCAATCGCTTCGACCGGCGGTCCGATAAAGACGATGCCGGCCGCCTCGCACGCATGCGCGAAGTCTTCGTTTTCCGAAAGAAAGCCGTAGCCCGGATGCACGGCCTGCGCGCCGCTCGCGCGCGCGGCTTCGATGATCCGCTCGATGCGCAGATAGCTTTGCGCCGCCGTCGAACCGCCGATATGCACCGCTTCGTCGCAGGCGGCGACGTGTTTCGCGTTGGCGTCGGCGTCCGAATAGACGGCCACGCTCGCGATGCCGAGCCGCTTGCAGGTCGCCGCGACGCGGCACGCAATTTCACCCCGGTTGGCGATCAGGATCTTGTTGAACATGAGTGTCTCGATGAAATGGGCGGTACGGGGCGATGGTTGTTAGCGGGGCATGTCAGTTGCGCCAGCCCGGCGTGCGCTTTTCGAGGAACGACGCCACGCCTTCGCGGCCCTCTGCGCCGGCCCGCGTTTTCGCAATCCGCACGGCGGTGTCCTCGATCAGCGCGTCGCTCAACTCGCGGCCCGCGATGTCCTGCACGAGCCGCTTGCACGCGCGCACCGCTTGCGGGCCGTTCGCGCACAGCGTCTGCGCGAGCTGCGCGACCGTTGCATCGAGCTGCTCGGCGCTCACCGCTTCGCTGACCAATCCCAGCCGCAACGCGGTCGCGCAGTCGAACGCCTCGGCGGTGAGGAAGTAGCGCCGCGACGCCTGCTCGCCGAGCGCACGAATCACGTATGGCGCGATCGTCGCGGGAATCAGCCCGAGCCGCGCCTCGGACAGGCAGAAGTGTGCGCTGTCGACCGCGACGACGATGTCGCACGCGGCAATCAGGCCCATGCCGCCCGCGTATGCGTCGCCGCTCACGCGCGCGATCACCGGCTTGTTGCAGCGATATACCGCCGACAGCATGCCGGCGAGCCGCATCGCATCGGCGCGGTTCTCGTCGTCCGAGTAGCCGGCCATTTTCTTCATCCAGTTCAGGTCGGCGCCCGCGCAGAACGCCTTGCCGTTCGCGGCGAGCACCACCGCGCGCACGTCGTCGTGCGTGTCGAGCGCGGTGAATGCGGCAGTCAGCTCGACGATCATCGTTTCATTGAACGCGTTGCGCACGTCCGGACGATTGAGCGCGACCGTCGCGATCTCGCCGGCAACCTCGACCTTCAGCGTTTCGTATTGCATGCGTAGCACTCCTTTGCCTTACGCGGTCGCATCGCGGTGACGCGGGCCATCACATTCTGAACACGCCGAAACGCGTGTCTTCGATCGGCGCGTTCATCGCCGCCGACAAACCCAGCCCAAGCACGTCGCGAGTTTGCGCGGGGTCGATCACGCCGTCGTCCCACAACCGCGCGCTCGCGTAGTACGGATGGCCCTGACGCTCGTATTGCTCGCGGATCGGCTGCTTGAACGCCTCTTCTTCCTCCGCGCTCCAGTTGCCGCCCTTCGCTTCGATGCCGTCGCGCTTGACGGTGGCGAGCACCGACGCGGCCTGCTCGCCGCCCATCACCGAGATGCGCGCGTTCGGCCACATCCACAGGAAGCGCGGCGAATACGCGCGGCCGCACATGCCGTAGTTGCCCGCGCCGAACGAGCCGCCGATGATCACCGTGAACTTCGGCACCTTCGCGGTCGCGACCGCGGTGACCATCTTCGCGCCGTTCCTCGCAATGCCTTCGTTTTCGTACTTGCGGCCGACCATGAAGCCGGTGATGTTCTGCAGGAACACGAGCGGAATCTTGCGCTGGCAGCACAGCTCGATGAAGTGCGTGCCCTTCAGCGCCGACTCGGAAAACAGAATGCCGTTGTTCGCGACGATGCCGACCGGGTGCCCCCAGATATGCGCGAAGCCGGTGACGAGTGTGGTGCCGTAGCGGGCCTTGAATTCGTCGAACGCGGAATCGTCGACGATACGCGCGATCACTTCGCGGATATCGAACGGCTTGCGCGTGTCGACCGGAATCACGCCGTAGATGCTCTGGGTGTCGTAGCGCGGCGGCTTCGGCTCCTGCAATACGAGCGGCGCCGGCTTCACGCGGTTCAGATGGCCGACGATGCTGCGCGCGATCCCGAGCGCATGCGCATCGTTCTGCGCAAGATGATCGACGACGCCCGACAGACGCGTATGCACGTCGCCGCCGCCGAGATCTTCGGCGCTGACCACTTCGCCGGTCGCGGCTTTGACGAGCGGTGGGCCGCCGAGAAAAATCGTCCCCTGGTTCTTGACGATGATCGACTCGTCGCTCATCGCCGGCACATACGCGCCGCCCGCGGTGCACGAGCCCATCACGACCGCGATCTGCGGAATACCCGCGGCCGACAGATTCGCCTGGTTGTAGAAGATGCGGCCGAAGTGATCGCGATCGGGAAATACGTCGTCCTGATTCGGCAGATTCGCGCCACCCGAGTCGACGAGGTACACGCACGGCAAGCGGTTTTCGCTGGCGATTTCCTGCGCGCGCACGTGCTTCTTCACGGTGACCGGATAGTAGGTGCCGCCCTTCACGGTCGCGTCGTTGCAGACGATCACGCACTCCTGTCCCGCGATCCGGCCGATGCCGGTGATCACGCCGGCGCCCGGTGCGTCGTCGTTATACATGCCGTACGCGGCGAGTTGCGACAGTTCGAGAAACGGCGTGCCCGGATCGAGCAGTTGCGCGATCCGCTCGCGCGGCAGCAGCTTGCCGCGGCTCGTGTGCTTGTCGCGCGCGGCCTGGCCGCCGCCCTGCGCGAGTTGCTCGATCTTCGCGCGCAGATCGGCGACGAGCGCTTCGAGCGCCGCCGCGTTCGCGCGAAAGTCGTCCGAGCGTGGGTTCAGTTTCGATTCGATGATCGGCATGACGTCGCTTCTCCAAAGTGCGGCGTATTGAGGGGGCACACGCGCGCTTGCATCACAGCGTTTCGGCAAACAGCTCCCGGCCGATCAGCATGCGACGAATCTCGCTCGTGCCCGCGCCAATTTCATAGAGCTTCGCATCGCGCCACAGACGACCGACCGGATACTCGTTGATATAGCCATTGCCGCCGAGAATCTGGATCGCCTCGCCAGCCATCCAGGTCGCCTTTTCGGCCGTGTACAGAATCACGCCCGCGCAGTCCTTGCGGACCTGGCGCACATGGTCGTTGCCGAGCGTGTCGAGTTGGCGGCCCACCGCGTACAGATACGCGCGGCATGCCTGCAGCGTCGTGTACAGATCGGCGACCTTGCCCTGGATCAGCTGGAATTCGCCGATCGACTGGCCGAACTGCTTGCGGTCGTGGATATACGGCACGACCGCGTCCATCACCGCGACCATGATGCCGGTCGGGCCGCCCGCGAGCACCGCGCGTTCGTAGTCGAGACCGCTCATCAGCACTTTGACGCCGCCGTTCAATGCCCCAAGGATATTTTCCTCCGGCACTTCGACGTCCTGGAACACCAGCTCGCCGGTGTGCGAGCCGCGCATGCCGAGCTTGTCGAGCTTCTGCGCGACCGAGAACCCCTTCATGCCCTTCTCGACGATGAACGCGGTGATGCCGCGCGAATTCGCTTCGGGATCGGTCTTTGCATAGACGACCAGGGTGTCGCAGTCGGGGCCGTTGGTGATCCACATCTTGGTGCCGTTCAGCACGTAACGATCGCCCTTCTTCTGGGCCCGCAGCTTCATGCTGACCACGTCCGAGCCCGCGTTCGGCTCGCTCATCGCGAGCGCGCCGACGTGCTCGCCCGACACGAGCTTCGGCAGATACTTGCGCTTCTGCGCGTCGGTGCCGTTGCGATGAATCTGGTTCACGCACAGGTTCGAATGCGCGCCGTACGACAGGCCAACCGATGCCGACGCACGCGAAATTTCCTCCATCGCGACCATGTGCGCGGTATAGCCCATGTTCGCGCCGCCGTACTCTTCGGAAACCGTCATGCCGAGCACGCCGAGGTCGCCGAACTTGCGCCACATGTCCATCGGGAACTGATCGGTGCGATCGATTTCCCCGGCGCGCGGCGCGATTTCTTTGGCGGCGAACGACGCAATGCTGTCGCGCAGCATTTCGATCTCTTCGCCGAGCGGGAACTGCAAACCGGGCAGATTGGGCATTGCGGTGTCTCCTGAGTTCATGGGCGGCCGCTGGTGGAACGCGAAGCGGCACGCGAAAGCATGTCAACGCGCATTTCACGCCAGATTACCGTAAGCGTCAATAGGTGTTTTTGAGTGTTACTCAGAAATTTACAAATCCGCATGAGCCGGCCGATTCGGTGCTACGATCGCGTTCATCTGGCACAGACGCGGCGTTCAAACGCCAGCCCGAGCCCCAATCCGCATCACAAATCTGAATTTTACTCATATGACGGTTGCCGAGAAGGCCGGATTACCTGTCTCGCGTCGCCAGCCGGCCGGGCGCAAGTCGCAGCAGCGCGTGAAGGAGATTCTTCAGGCGGGGCGCGACGTGTTCTCCGAAAAGGGCTACGAACGCGCGACGACCGCGGAAATCGCGCAGCGCCTGGGCGTTTCCGAGGCGACGGTGTTCAGCTACTTTCGCGGCAAGCGCGAGTTGTGCGCTCGTGTCATCGGCGATTGGTACGACGAGATCATCGACGCGATCGAAGCGGGCCTGCCGCGCGACGGCAACGTGCGCCAGCAGTTCGCGTTCATCGTGCGCATGCATCTGCGGCTGATGCTCGTGAATGGCACCGATCTGTGCGCGCTCGTGCTGTCCGAAGGCCGCACGCGGCATCACGAACTGAGCGAAGCGCTGACCGAACTGCAGCGCCGCTACACCGCGCCGTTGATGCGCGTGCTCGCGCAAGGCCAGCAAAGCGGCGAGATTCGCTCCGACATGCCGCTGCGCCTGTTGCGCTCGATGGTGTTCGGCCCGATGGAGCATGTGCTGTGGGACGCGACGCTGACGAACCGGCAGATCGATATCGACGCCACCGCCGATCAACTGATCGACGTGCTGTGGGTCGCGCTGACGCCGCCCGACCTCGCGCTCGGCGCGTTGCAGCGCTTTCGCGTGGAAGTGGCCGCAGCGAGCCGTCGTTTCGACGAAGCCAGCGCCGCGCGCCGCGAGAAAAGCGGCTAATCTACGAGCTTTCCCGCCGCAGCCCGAAGGAGAGCCCAAGTGCCCGCAGCGACAAGCGCGAAGAAAAGCAACAAGCGAAGCGAGAAGTCTGGCGAAGAACGCGGCGACAAACCGAAAGCCGCAAAGAAAGCGCCAACGAAAAAATCAACCGAAACGTCGTCCGGATCCACGTCCGCCGCGCGCATTCGCATCGGCATCGGCGGCTGGACCTATGCGCCGTGGCGCGGGCCGTTTTATCCGGAAGACCTGACGCAAAGCCGCGAACTCGAATATGCGAGCCGGCATCTGACGTCGATCGAAATCAACGGCACGTTCTACGGTTTGCAGAAACCGGCCAGCTATGAGAAGTGGTATCAGGAGACGCCCGACGATTTCGTGTTCTCGCTAAAGGCGCCGCGTTACGCGACCAACCGCAAGCTGCTCGCCGAAGCAGGCGACACGATCGAGCGATTCTTCGCAAGCGGGGTGCTGCTGCTCAAGCAGAAGCTCGGGCCCATCAACTGGCAGTTCGCGCCGACCAAAAAATTCGACGCCGACGATTTCGAGGCCTTTCTGAAGCTGCTGCCCGCGAGCATCGAAGGACAGAAGCTGCGGCACGCAGTCGAGGTTCGTCACGAGTCGTTCAGGACACCGGAACTCATCGCGCTGGCGCGCAAGTACAAGGTCGCGGTCGTGCTCGCGGCCGACAGCGAGTATCCGCAGATCGCCGACATCACCGCGCCGTTCATCTACGCGCGCATCATGGGCACGAGCGAAAACCAAGCCAATGGCTATTCGACGAAAGCGCTCGACGCATGGGCCGAACGCGCGCGCCAGTTCGCCGCGGGCATCACGCCCGACGATCTCGAGACCTGCGCGGAGCCGCCCGCGAAAGCCGCCACGCGCGACGTCTATCTATATGTGATCAGCGGCTTCAAGGAGCGCAATCCGGCCGCCGCGATGGCGTTGCTCAAGAAGCTCTGAATCCGCCGCGCCGCCTGCCCGCCGGTCCACCTGCCATGAGGCCGGCGCCGGTGTCATAATCGCGCCAGCGCATCCGTGCGCGGTCGCGTCGGCTTCGCGTCAAGCCCGACGCAAGACCTTGCGTCAAACCTCGCCCGAGGCACGCAGCAACCCAACCCGCACGGTCCACGTCAAACCCACGCGGCGCCCGCACGCCCTCATCGCGGCGGCGCTCGCATAATCAGGCGGCAAGGCCGCCTCATCAACCGATTGCGGAGAACATCTTGAGCGCCCTCGACAATCCCCTGCACGATCAGGAAGTCGGCTCGGCCGACGCCACCCAGGACACCACGCGCATCGACGACGTGCGCATCGGCGCGGTCCGTCCGCTGATTTCCCCCGCGCTGCTGCAGGACGAACTGCCGGTGCCGCCCGCGGTGCAGTCGCTGGTCGAGAATACTCGCGTCGAAATCGCCGACATTCTGCACAGCCGCGACGACCGGCTCGTGCTGATCGTCGGCCCCTGTTCGATTCACGACCACGACCAGGCGATCGAATACGCGCGCAAGCTGAAGGCCGCCGCCGATCACTATCGGGACGATCTGCTGATCGTGATGCGCGTGTACTTCGAGAAACCGCGCACGACGGTGGGCTGGAAAGGCTACATCAACGATCCGCGTCTGGACGGCAGCTTCCGCATTAACGAAGGCCTGCGTCTCGCCCGGCAATTGCTGCTCGACATCAACGGTCTGGGCCTGCCCACGGCGACCGAGTTTCTCGACCTGTTGAGCCCGCAATACATCGCCGATCTGATCGCGTGGGGTGCGATCGGCGCGCGCACGACCGAGAGCCAGAGTCATCGCCAGCTCGCGTCGGGCCTGAGCTGCCCGATCGGCTTCAAGAACGGCACCGACGGCGGCGTGCAGATCGCCGCCGACGCGATCGTCGCGGCTCGTGCGAGCCACGCGTTCATGGGCATGACGAAAATGGGCATGGCCGCGATCTTCGAAACGCGCGGCAACGACGACGCGCACGTGATCCTGCGCGGCGGCAAGAAAGGGCCGAACTACGACAGCGCGTCGGTGCAGGCGACCTGTGAAGCGCTGAGTTCAGCGGGTCTGCGCGAGCAGGTGATGATCGACTGCTCGCATGCGAACTCGAACAAATCGCACTTGCGGCAGATAGAGGTCGCGGACGATATCGCGCGGCAACTGTCGGAGCGCGAGCGCCGCATCATCGGTGTGATGCTCGAAAGTCATCTGGAAGAAGGCCGTCAGGATCTGAAGGCCGGTGTGCCGTTGCGTTACGGCGTGTCGATCACGGATGCCTGCGTGAGCTGGGCGCAGACCGAGCCGGTGCTCGCCACGCTCGCCGAGGCAACCCGCAAGCGTCGCGCGGGCTGACAGGGCAACGCACGGACCGCCCGATCGCGATGGCCGCGGCGGGTCCGCTTTAGACTCGATCGAAGCCGGTCGAGCCCAGGAACGTCTGGCTCAAGGAGCCAGACACACGCGCCGCACCAGTTGCCGGCGAATCGCCTGGCCGGGCTGGGCAGCGCGTGATCCTCACGCCCGACGCATCACTCACGCGCGCCTCACAGCGGGGCTGCGGCGCGCATCGCGAATGCTCCGGCGTGAAGCGCCTTGCTTACGACGCGTTGACGGCTTCCTTGAACGCCTTGCCTGCGGTGAACTTCACCGTCTTGGCCGCGGCGATCTGGATCTCTTCGCCCGTCGACGGATTGCGCCCCACGCGTGCCGCGCGCGCGCCGGTCGAGAACGAACCGAAACCGACCAGTTGCACCGTATCGCCGCTCACCACGGCCTTGGTCACTGCCTCGACGATCGCGTCAATGGTCTGGCCGGTTGCCGCTTTGCTTTCGCCCGTCGCTGCGGCGACTGCATCAATCAGTTCCTGTTTGTTCATAGCACTTCCCGTATGGTAATCATGGAACCGGCGCCCTCTGAGGCGCCGGGACCGACACACTAACGCATAGGCGCACGTTCGCGCAAACCCTTGGTGTAAGGCTTGTATCAAGGCGGAGGCGCCGGTTTGACGTTTTTGCGCCCCAAACTGCCATAAGAATCGCGAGCTTATGCGCGCGCGCCGCCTCATGAGCGTTCGCCGCGCATCACAATCCGTTGCAATTTCAGTACTTTAGGTCGCGTTACGCGATCCCGCGCCGGCTTCCCGATGACGATAGCCCTTTTCGCGATGCGCGGGCGCGCCATTTGCGCCACATGTCACAAGTTAACTATCGGCAAGACATAAAGAAGTGAGAATTCGCCACTTTGCAACATGCGCGCTGCTCGCCGCGTTGTCGTCGGCGGCGGCCGCGGCCGACGACAACGCGTGCGCGACCCTCGTCGGTGCGACGAACTCCAGCGCCGCGCGGAGCTTTTCGCTACGCGACGGCGAACCGGTCGACTTCGTTGGCGGCGGAAAAACCGTGCACGGCAAGCTGCTCGTGTTCAGCGACGGCGACGTGTTTCGCGCGTACTGGCAGCCGGATGACAGCCCGGAAGAATACGTGCTCGCGAACGCTGGCGCCGACGCGGTCCGGCTCGTCGCGGCCGCGCCGCGTGGCACGCCCGCGCCGGCCGGCCAGCCCGGCACCGCCATGCGGCCGCAGCGGGTGCTGTCGTGCCCCACGCTTTGAGCATGCGCGAAGGCCGCCTTTTGCTCGAGTCTCGCGATCGGCATCCGGCACAAACGTCTGGTTCCAGCGCCGCCAACACGCGCCGCCAGGTAGTACTTACCGCCCGACCATCCGTAAGCGCGCAGCAGGTTCACGGACCCTTGACTGCGATGCTCCGTTACCCCTTTGAGCGCTCAAGTTAATCAGCCTCGCGCCGATATAAACAGCTGCGTTTAACGCGCAAACGTTAAAGGGATGGCGATGGCTTGGCTTGCGAGATTGAAGAGGGTACTGTCGGTCGCCGAGGGTGACCGGGAGCTGATGCGTGCGCAGTTGCACGCGTTCCGCCGCCAGATACCGCTTCTCTACTTCATCCTGCTCGTCAACACGGCGGCGGTGGCGGCGACGCATCTGGACAGCGCGCCGGCCTGGCTGTCGATGTATGTGCCCGGCACGCTCGGCGCGCTGTGTGTGTTTCGCTGCGTGCGCTGGTGGCGCAAACGCAACCATAAGATGACGGACGCTCAGGCTGTCCGCGAATTGCGCAGCGTGACATGGATCGTCGGCGTGTTCGGCGTCGCGTTCAGCGGCTGGTCGGTGCTGCTGTTTCCGTATGGCACCGCCTACCAGCAGGGGCAGGTCGCGTTCTATATGGCGACGACGCTGGTCGGCAGCATGTTCTGCCTGATCCATCTGCGCAAGCCCGCGCTTCTGCTGCTTTGCATCGTCAGCCTGAGTTTCTCCGGCTTCCTCGTGTCGAGCGGCTCGCCGGTGTTCTTCGCGATGGCCGTCGACATGGCGCTGGTCGGCGTCGCGCTCGCGGTGGTCATCCAGCTTTACTGGCGCACGTTTGCAGACGCGGTGCACGCGCAACGCGAACTGCAGGCAAGCCAGCACAACACCCAACGGCTCAGCGACGACAACTACCGGCTCGCCAGCATCGACAGTCTGACCGGCCTGCCGAACCGGCGCAGTTTCTTCGCGGCGCTGAGCGCGATATCGGAGCAGGCGCTCGAAACCGGTGGCGGCTTCAACGTCGGCCTCATCGATCTGGACGGCTTCAAGCAGGTCAACGACATTTACGGTCACGCAAGCGGCGACCTCGTGCTGCAGGAAGTCGGCACACGGCTCGTGTCGATCGGCGAAACGGGCCTGATGTTCGCGCGTCTGGGCGGCGATGAATTCGGCGTGCTCGTGCGCCACAAGGTGTCGAACGAAGCGCTGGTCGAGTTGGGGCTGCGTATCTGCGATGCGCTCAGCCAGCCTTATCAAGTCGCCGACAATGTCGCGGAGCTGTCGGGCACGATCGGCTGGGCCGCGTTTCCCGACGCGGGCTCGACGGTCGCGCAGGTGTTCGAACGCGCCGACGCCGCGCTCTATGTCGGCAAGGAAAACCGCCGCGGCATGCCGGTGATTTTCTCGACCGAACATGAAACGCAGATGCGGCGTCTAAGCCTCGTCACGCAGGAGCTGCGCCATGCGGACCTCGAAGCGGAACTGTTCCTCGAGTTCCAGCCGATTTACGATCTGCTCACGCGCCGGCCGATCGGCCTCGAAGCGCTCGGTCGATGGCACAACGCGCGGCTCGGCATGGTCAGGCCGGAGGAATTCATTCGGATTGCAGAGCGGACCGAGCTGATCCTCGGCATCACCGACGTGCTGCTGCGCCAGGCGCTCGCCGAGGTCGCGCACTGGCCCGCCGATCTGTATCTGTCGTTCAACCTGTCCGCGATCGATATCTCGACGTCGGCGCGCGCGCCGCCTGATCGACATTGTCGCGGCAAGCGGCGTGTCGCCGCATCGCGTGACGTTCGAAATGACCGAAACCGCGTTGACGCGCGATTTCGAGCAGGCGCACAGCGCGATGACGATGCTGAAGCAGGCCGGCTGCCGGCTGTCGCTCGACGATTTCGGCACCGGCTATTCGAGCCTCAGCTACGTGCATCGGCTGCCATTCGACGCGATCAAGATCGACCGCAGCTTCGTGAGCGACGTCGATACCAACAGCGCCTCGAAGAAGATCATCAAATCCGTGATCGACCTATGCCGCAACCTCGGGCACGAATGCGTGGTCGAAGGACTCGAAACACCGTTGCAGGCCCAGGTCGTGAAGGCGCTCGGCGCGCGCGCGGTGCAGGGCTATCTGTTCAGCCTGCCGATGCGGGCGAGCGCGGTCGGCACGTTTCTGTGGACCGCGCTCGCCCAGAGCCACGCGGCGCAGACGCATTCGTAGCGCTCGATCGCTCCATGGCAGCGCCGCTCAATACGCGAGCTTCGGATACCAGTCGGTGCCACGGCCGCCCGGCGTCATGTCGAGGATCGTCCACAACGGCATCGGATCGGGCGCGCCGCGCGGGTCCTGTCCGGGGTCCGACGTCGACGGCCCCATCTCCTCGGCCCAGAAGTGCCGCACGACGCCGCCCGTGCGCGTGAATACGTTCAGCGCGGGAAGGTCGTCGCCGGCGGGATCTTCGGCCGCGTAATCGCGATTGAACGTGTTGCCGCCCGACGAATACAGCCGCAGATGCCGCCAGCCGCGCTCCTGCCTGAACGCGACGAGCCTGTCGATCGGCGAGCGGCCGATCACCGCGAACGCGACGCGCTGCAGGATATCGGGCATTTCGCCGTCCCACGCGCTCAGTAGCGACGTGCACATCGGGCACGGCCGCGCGCGTTGCGGTCCGAACATCCAGTTGTAGGTCACGAGCGTGTCTTGTATTACGCATTAGTTAAGGGTATTGACATCACACGAAATTAGGTTCACGGTATGGACGTATTGACATGAACGCACATACGGACTCGGCCTCAATTGTTCGACGGCATGACCGGGTTGGAAACATCTTTCTCGTTGGGGCAAGCGCCGCAGGCGCGCGTCAGGTTCGAGTGTGTGCAACTGAGGAACCGCCGAAGGCGGCTGTCCACACCCTTGCGGTGTGGACAGCTCAGTTGTGCATACGGGGATCGCCAGACCAGCGGATCCGTTCGTGAAGCCGTCCAGGATCAGAAGCACGCAGATCATGAAACGGAAGACTGAGCCCGCCGGGCGCTGCAGATGGATCCCTCGGCCGTTTTTCGCTGATTCCGGACGAATGTCCATCATCAAGCGCGTGCGACAGAGGTAACGATACCCATCCCCTGGGTGACATAGAGGAGGCTGATATGGCGCGACTCGAGTCCGTTCAGTTGAAGCCACATCGCGCATTGATTGAAAGCTCCGGCGTTCGTTGGACACCACTTCCCAAAAAGAAGGCGGAGATGCGCCTTCCGATGATCTTCTGGAATTCCGGGGCACCGTGGAGGGAGGCCAATGTCTGGGCACTCGAAAGCGCAACCACCGGCGAGATTGACATCCGCACTGTGCAATCTCGGGCGAGCGCCTTGTTGGCATACGCGAACTGGTTGGAGTCGACAGGCACAGATTGGTGGGAATTTCCGATGCATCGGGCGAAACGCTGCCTCGTTCGGTATCGGGGCGAACTGATCCGATGTCGCAAAGCCGGACGTCTCGCGCCGTCAACCACGTCGCATCGAATGCAGGTCGCGATCCAGTTTTATCGGTGGCTTCGAGATAGCGGATTGCTGTCAATTTCGTGGCCCATGTGGGAGGAGCGCGTTGTGGGAATCCACCTCAAAGATCCTCTCGGATTTGAGCGTACGATTAGTGTCAAAACTACGGATTTGAGTATCCCGAACCGGAGCATACCTGGAACAAGGCTTGAGGACGGCCTGCTTCCCATTCGTGCAGTCGATCGCGATGCGGCTCTTCAATTCGCTGATAGACGTGCCTCTGAAGAACTGTTCCTTATGCTAACGCTCGGTTTTTTTACGGGCATGCGAATCGGAACGATCGCCGACCTTAAGGTTCAGACGCTGGATAATGCAGTGCCGAATCCCGCTGCTCCAGGCTTTTATCAACTTTCAGTCGGCCCCGCGACCGACCCGCCGGTCGCCACAAAGTTCGGCGTGACAGGGCAGATTCCAATCTGCGAGACGCATCTCAATCGGCTCCGAGACTATGCGTCCAGTATGCGGCGGCTGAAACGAGAGGCGAAGGCGTCGAGATTAAACAAGGATCTGGTTTTTCTGACACGGTATGGCAATCCATATTGCCAGCGGGGATCTCATAACAGCAATGCCATAAACGTTGAGATGGCCGCATTCAGAAAAATTTCGGTAGCCAACGGCATAGGCGCAATGCGCGATTTTCACTTTCATCAAAGCCGCTGTACTTTTGCCACCGAGCTCGCGCGCCTAGCCATTCGCCTCGGTGGTTCGCTCTTTGCCGTCTCAATGGTCATGGAAGCATTGCTTCACAAGAACGAATCAACTGCCCTGGATTACGTGAAATTCGTCGAGAAATCTAAAATCAAGGAAGAAGTTGGAAATGCATTCGATCGGGAGTTCCTCGGGCTGCTACGCGCACGTCAGGAGAACAACAATGCGCAAACTGAAAATCCCTGACCTGACGTTTCCCAGCGCAATATTTACGGATCGGCAGATTCCGTGGGACCTCCAATATATGCTTTATCCGAACGCTGCACGCCTTTCGCCACGCGAGTTTAGTCGGATCGACAAGCGTTTGCTGGGCCCTATCATTATGGAACGGCTGCCATTGGTCCTGAAACTTAAGGAGTTGCTAGAAGAGCAGTTGGTGGTGGGGACAAGCCAAAGAACCGTCCAAACGTACCTTTACTGCCTCCGGTACTTTTACCGTTGGGCAGACGATATAGGTAGGTCACCCACCCTCGCATCGGCCCGGGTCGATTTTCTTGACTGGACTGAGTATCTCTTGCAGCAACGTGCTACCGGCGTACTTGGTCGCACTTTCTACCCGTACGCGGCTAACGTAGGACACGTGTTCGAACTGCTATTAGACACTCCTGTCAGGCTCTTGAGGCAAAGTCGCATTCGACGTCGAGACGCAGTACGAACGAGCTCCGTTTTGGGCAGGGACGCCGACAAACAGAACATTTCTGAGTCATTCGCCTTCGGCCACATGTTGCTCGATCTGTCAGATGCACTGACTGTCGAAGCGATCGAGGGTACGTTGCCTGTCCGTATCCCGTTCCGGACCGGACGGCTACTTGAGGAGTGGTGCGGATTTGTTCCATTGGACAGCATGAGATTCTTGTCGGCCGCGCCGTACCTGCAACGCGCGTCTCTCGAAAAGAGGAAATTTAATCCAGACGCTCCCCTCCTCAGAACTAGACGTGCTTTAGCGAACCTCAGGACTGAAGCTGAGCTCCTAATATTTATCGCATGCACTGGAATGAATCTCGCACAAGCTCGTGCGCTGAAAGCTGGGCGCTTTGCCTATGCCAGTCATCACGACGGTTATCAAGTGCGCCGCATTTTCAAGGACCGGCGCAAGGGCGAAGTTGAGTTTGATATCTATCGAGAATATCGCGAGCATCTTGATTGCTATCTAGTATGGCGTCAAAAGATGTTTCCGGGCGACGACCGGCTATTCCCGCCAGGGCTTCCGCATGAAGGCCCCCATGAATCAAGGCTGAGAGCAGAAAAGGTTGTTGTAAACATTTGCTGGCTCAGGTTTACTCTCGATTTTTGC